>CAMATV010000109.1 GCA_945861235.1 Opitutus sp. GAS368 | reverse complement strand
CACTTTCAAGCGCTCGTGCGCATGGACACCAGTGATCCGCCCGGTAACGAGGTCCCCGCCGTCGAATACCTCAAGCGCGTCCTCGAAGCCGAGGGCATCGAAACCAAGGTCTTCGCCCTCGATCCGCAGCGCCCAAACCTCGTCGCCCGCCTCCGGGGCAACGGCTCGAAACGCCCGCTGCTCATCATGGCGCACACCGACACCGTGAACATCGATCCGAGGAAATGGAAACACGGCCCGTTCTCGGCGACCCGCGAGGGCGGCTACGTCTACGGCCGCGGCACCGTCGATGATAAGGACAACGTCACCTCCTCGCTCATGACGATGCTGCTGCTTAAGCGCAGCAAGGTCGCCCTCGACCGCGACGTCATCTTCCTCGCCGAGGCCGGCGAAGAGGGCAACGTGAAGTTCGGCATCGAGTTCATGGTGCGCGAACACCTGGCCGAGATCGACGCCGAGTTCTGCCTCGCCGAGGGCGGTGGGGTGGTGCGCACCGGCGGCAAAATCCAATACGCCAGCGTCCAGACCACGGAGAAAATCCCCAACCGCATCCGCCTCGTCGCCAACGGCGTCGCCGGCCACGGCTCCGTCCCCCTCCGCTCGAACGCCGTCGTCCACCTCGCCAAAGCCATCGCCAAGATCGCCGATTGGCAGCCGCCCATGCGCCTCAACGAGACGACCCGCGCCTTCTTCGAACGCCTCGCCACCATCAGCACTCCCGAGGACGCCGCCCGCTATCGCGCGATTTTGGCCGGCGATGAAACCGGTGCCGCGCAGGAGTATTTCGCCGAAAACGTCCCGCGCTTCAACTCCACCCTCCGCACCTCGATCTCGCCCAACATGATCAGCGGCGGCTACCGCGTAAACGTCATCCCCTCCGAGGTCGAAGCGACGCTCGATATCCGCGCGCTGCCGGATGAGGACATGGTCCGCTTCCTCGATCAGCTGCGCAAACTCATCAACGACCCCGCCGTCGAGGTCATCCACGCGCCCGGCCACAGTCGCCCCGGCGCTCCGCCCTCCCGGCTCCGCACCGAAGCCTTCGAGGTCCTCGAAGCCGCGATCAAGCGTCATTACAATACCATTACGCTCCCCACGATGAGCACGGGCGCGACCGATATGGCCTATCTCCGCGCGCACGGCATCGACTGCTTCGGCATCGGCCCGATGATCGACAGCGAAGACGGCCCCAAGGGCTTCGGTGCCCACAGCGATCAGGAACGTATCCTCGAAGAAGCACTCTTCGCCTTTACCCGCTTCAACTACGACGTCGTCCTCAGCCTCGCGGCGACGAAGCCCTGACGCCCTGTGACGCGCCGCGCGTTGCCCGCGTCACGCTGCCCGCGCCCCGACCGCGCCCCCGCGCCGCTCCGGGGCCCTCGGCTTCCCGCGTCGTGCGCAAAAACCATTTCTCCCAGCGGGAGCAACAACGTCTTCGACGTCATGCTGCACCGCACCGTGCCCTTCGTCGAAAAAACCAGAATCCCGATTCCGCCCACCGCTCGGGCCGCCTCGATGGTGATCGGCAGGCAGCGTTTCCCGTAGTCGCGCGTTGCTGACTCCGCCCGCGGCTCACCGCTGCGGGCCTTTTTGTTTGGCGCACCCCCCGCCCGCACTACGGTCCCACTATGTCCCTCCCTCGTTCGCCCCGTGCCACCGCCTGCGCTGTGCTGGGCGCACTCCTCCTTGCCACGGCGGTTGCCCTCCCCCCGAAACTTTGCGCCGCCGACACTCACCCCACCCAAGATCGGGCGGATCGCTTTCTCTCCCTCGTCAATGCTTCGTATCAAGCCATCGCCTACGTTGAAAACGAGGCCCAGTGGAAAGCCGCGACCGACGTCACCCCCGCGCACGACGCCGCTTCCGCAACCGCCGGGAAAGCTCGCGCCGCCTTCGTCGGCAATCCCGTCCTCATCAAAGAAACAAAACAGCTCCTCCTCCTGCGCCGCGAGCTCACCGACCTCACCGTCCGCCAGCTCGAACGTCTCCTTCTCATCGCCGCCGAATCGCCGATGACCAATCCGCAACTCACCACCGCCCGCATCGAGGCCGAGACCGCACAAAATTCTATCCTCAACAGCTTCGAGTTCACACTCGCCGGAAAGGTCATCACCGCGAACGACCTCGACAACCGCCTCAACACCTCCACCGACCTCGCCGAGCGCCGCGCCGTCTGGGAAGCCTCCAAGACCTCCGGCCCCGCTCTCCGCGACGGCCTCGTCAAACTCCGCGACCTCCGCAACGGCGTCGCCCAAGAAATGGGTTACGCCGATTACTTCGCCCTCCAGGTCGCGAGCTACGGTGTCACGACTGACGAGATGCTGACGCTCAACGACGACTTCATGCGCGTCTTGCGGCCGCTTTACCTCCAGCTCCACACATGGACGAAATACCAGCTCGCCGAAAAGTTTAAGCAGCCCGTCCCCAACCGCATCCCTGCGCACTGGATTAACAACCGCTGGTCGCAGGAGTGGGACGGTCTTTCCGCCGGTGCCGACCTCACGCCGTTCTTCAAAGACCGCACCGCCGAATGGGTGGTGAAGTCCGCCGAGAGTTTTTACACCGGTATGGGTTTCCCGAAAATGCCTGAATCGTTTTGGCCCAAATCCGACCTCTACCCCGTCGCCGCCGGCGACAAACGCAAAAAAAACACCCACGCCTCCGCCTGGCACCTCGATCTCGCCACCGATATCCGCTCGCTCATGAGCGTCGAGCCCAACCCGTCATGGTTCACCACCGCGCACCACGAACTCGGCCATGTGTATTACTTCATGGGTTACACGCGCCCCGAGGTCCCTCCGCTCCTGCGCAACGGTGCCAACCCCGCCTTCCATGAAGGCTTCGGTGAACTGACCGCCCTCGCCGCCGCTCAAGTTCCCTACTTGAAGTCCGTGGGCGTGCTCCCCGCCGATTTCAAAGCCGACGAAACCGCCTTTTTACTCAACAACGCCCTTTCCCCCGGCATTCCGTTCATCTACTGGTCCTCCGGCGTCATGGCCCACTGGGAAGCCGACGTCTACGCGAAGAATCTCCCAGCCAACGAGTGGAATCAACGCTGGTGGCGCTACGTCGGCGAATTTCAGGGAGTCGAAGCCCCCTCCGAGCGCGGCGAAGAATTCTGCGACCCCGCGACGAAGACCCACATCAACGACAACCCCGCGTTCTATTACACCTACGCCATCGCCCAAGTCTTCAAGCACCAGCTCCACGACTATATCGCGAAAAAAATTCTCCACCAGCCCCCGCAAAGCTGCAACTACGCCGGCCGCCCGGAAGTCGGCGATTTCATCCGCAAAATCATGGTGCAGGGTCAGACCGCTGACTGGCGGAAAATCCTCCGCGACGCGACCGGTGAAGACCTCAGCACCCGCGCGATGGTCGAATACTATACTCCGCTGCTCGGCTGGGTCGAAAAGGAAAACGCCGGCCGCCCCATCGGGTGGAAATAAGCTGGTCGGACCGGCGTCCGTAGCGGCGAGCGCCAGCAAGCCGACCTCGCAAGCCACACAGCGCGTTTCGCGTCCGGCACGACGGCATGCCTTGCGCGGTATTTTTTCACCTCCGAGATTGCCGACCCGACCGGCCCACTCTTTGCTCATTCGCCGCGCGCTCACACGCCAACAACCATCGCCCACCTTCGTATGCTCTTTTCCTCTCCTTTAACCGCCGCCGCCGACTCCGAGGTGCAGTTGCTCGCCTATCTCAACCTCAAGCTCCGCGAGATCGGCCAGCCCGGCATCGCCCTCGAACCGGGTGCGGCCGACGGCCTGGCACCGTTCGTCAATCACTTCCTGGCCATCAGCCGCGAAAAGGATCGCGCGCTCACGCGCCATCTCTGCCCGGTGGATCAGCGTATCCAAAACTTTCTCTACGACTACCTCGATACTCACACGGAGGCCCCGCGGGTCCCGGCCACCACCCTCGTCCTCGACCGCCCCGGCCTCGCCCGCGTCTTGTCCCTGCCCCCCGGTCGCGACTCCCACCAAAGCGACATCCTCTCGTCCTACCGGGCGCGCCAAGGCGTCCTCCACAACCCCCGCAGCGACCGCCGCACCACGTCCGGCATTTTCCACGTCACCGAAGGCGGCTTGCCGATTCCCGACGATAAGAAAGCGGTCCCCGCGGCCGTTTTTAGCCGCCTGCTGCAGCACGCCTTCAACCCGCCCGTCGAATTTCTTCGGCTCCCCTTCACCGCCGCCGAGCCCGCACCCGCTGAGTGTTTCGTTTCGCTCTACTTGCGCCCAGTGGTGTGCCCCGCCGTCCCCGGCTTCACGCCGCAACGTTCCATGGAGACCCGCTTCTTCATTCCGGGCGCCCTCGTCGCGAACCTTGATTTTATCGAACGCATCTTCGGCAACGCCGGCGATCCGCATCTCCCGGAAAACGACGCCGCCCTCGATCCGCAGACGTGGTCCGGTCACACCGGCTGTATTATCGTCGCTCCCCATCTCGGCACGCTGACGAAAAAAGAGCTTGGTCTCCCGGCCTTCGACGACGCCACGCCGCGTCAGCGACGCGACGGCATGTGCTGGAAAAACCCCGCCGAGTGCTACAACGACGGTGCCGCCTTCAAGCTCACCGCCCGCGATACGTCCGGCGTCATCGTCACGTTCATTTCCGACAACTATTTCGGCTACTGCAAAAAAGAGGTGAAGACTCAGCTCAGCTACGCCGCGAATCTCCTCGGCCGTTGCGAAGAGGAACACGCCGGTGGCGCCATCGTGTTCCCCAGCTACGATCTCGGTGAAGATTTTCAGCTCAACAAACACCTCCACATCGTCGGCCATACGTTTGCCGAGGCCTCGGAACAACTCGGCGATCGCGCCATCCCCCAGCCAGGCGGTTGGGCCCGCGACTGCCATTACGCCAACATCTGCTACGTGCCCGACGGCGCGTATTTCGACCTCCGTAAACAAAACGTCACGTGGGCCGATGCCGCCGGCACCGCTCACACCCTCAAGCTGCTCCCCGACCAAACCTACGTCCTCCCATCCGGCTACAAGGTTGACATGGTGAAGCCCGATGAAGGCCGTCGCTGGCGTCTGCGCGGCACCACCGCCGAGGGCGTCCTCTGCCACAAGCCCTGCACAGTCTCCGGCGGCGGTAAGTCCGAGATTTCCAAATCCATCGCCGACGCCCAGTTCACCGGCCCCGTCTTCATCAACGATTTCGCGGCCGACTCCGTGCTCGTCGACTCCATTCTCTTCCGCGAATACGGCGACCGCTTCCACGATCCCGCGCGCAACAAGACCCTCGGCCGTCCGCTCCTCGGCGCCGAGCGTTCCCTCGGCTCCGTCGTCAAACTCCTCAGCTGGAATCCCGCTTACACCCCAGAGTATAACGACTGGCTCGGCACCATTCCACGCTACATTCGCGATATCGTTCTCATCATCAAACGCGCCTACAAACCCGAGTGGGGCACCGACTGGCGCCGTCACTACAGCGTGGATACCATCAACGGCCGCCCGGGCAACGAGCTCAAGTATCACCGCGAAAAAATCCTCACCCACTATCTCCGCGTCGGCTTCACGCCCGACGGCAGCTGGCGCACCTTCACCCTCCGCAAGGATTTTCTCCCCGCCGTAAAAATTCAGGCTGAGGACGACATCACCGCCTCCGTCGTGGTCCCCCGCGCCGCCCTCACCGGCCTACCTGAATCCTCGGCCAACGGCGCGCCCTCGCTCAAGTTCGTCCACAATTGCGAACGCCAACTCTTCCAACGTCCGGACGACGCCATCGTGCGTGGCTACGACAAACGCACCGAGCGCGATTTCTCCCGTCACGGAAATTTCTTCTCCAACTACGAGCCGCTCAACCGCGCCACCGGACAAGAGATCGTCGAAGACACCATCGGCTTCGATGCCTTCACCGAACCCGTCCGCGCCATCTTCCAAGACTTCGTCGAAACTGCCGGCCCCGCCTATCTGGCCTCGCCCGCGCACCCGCGTATCGTCGACGGAAAACCCTCGAAGAACCCCCGCTATCTCCAACACCGCCCGGACCTCGAAGACCCGCGCACCACTTATCTCTCAATGACCGGTGCGCAGCTCTATCGCCGCATTCCGGCGGGCGGCGCCGTGCCCTTCCCGGTCGGCGCCATTCTCATGGGTCGCCGACAGAATCCACCCGAGCCCGGCGTGCGCGCCCTCTGCGTCTACGGCCCGATTCACTACCAAGAGTTGCCCGAAGCCTTCATGGATTTGATCGCGAGCCTCACCGGAAAATCTCCCTCGACCACCGGTGCCGGCTCCGAAGGCGCGCTCACCAAAGGGCCCTTCAATGCCCTCCCGCCCATTTACGATCTCAACGCCGCGTTCGTCTCCTTCGTCCTCACCGACCTCCCGATATTCTGCTCCGCCGCCGGCTGGGTCGGCCCAAAGTATCGCGTCGATCACGACATCTCCCTCCTCGTCCCCGAGCTCTGGTGCCGGATGACGCCCGAGGAACGCACCCCAAAATTCCTCATCGCCAACGGCTACCTCGCGCGTTGCACCGACTGGCACCACGAAGGCGAACCTGTCCGCGCCAGTCGCTTGGGCTGGCGCATTACCGACAATTTTGTGCGCACGTTTTGCGGCCGCATCCTCGGCAGCCCCAACACCCTCTTCGGCGAGGAGCTCCTCCAACCCGAGACCCAGGATGCCGCGATCTTCGCTGATGGCATGGAAAATATCGTCAGCGCCATGTGTGCCGCCGCGACAAGCTACTTCACCGATGGCTCCATCGCCCAAGCCATCCCGCCCCTGCGCGCCCTCCTTCACCTCATGCGCGACGGCACCTGGGAAGGCCACGGCCCCGAGGCCCCGGAATTCCGCGCCCTGTTCACCCGGGAAGCCGTGATCGCCAGCGACTGGTATCGCGCCCGCCTCGCCGCCCAGCAGACCCGCGACGCGCACCACTGGGAAACGCAGGCCGGTTATCTCGAAAAATTCCTCGCCCGCACCAACTACGCCGACATCGCCGTGGAACTCGGCATCGCCGCCCGCCTCTCAGCGACGCTGGCCGCCGCCAAGGCCGCCCGCGCCCCCGACTACCTCGCCTCCCTCGCCGGCACGCTCGGCGTCGACCCGGCCCTCGTGCCGTAACGCACCAGTCCCAGTCGCGCTTCAAGGTGGGCGTAATTTCCAAGCGGTAATTTCCCGAAGGCAGGAGCTTGCTTGCAAGCGATTCGGGGAGTCACGCCTCGTAGCGGCGAGCGCCAGCAAGCCGACAACCTCACGCTAACGCCTGCGCCCACCCGGCGGACAGCAGCACCGCTTTGTCTTCGTCAGTGAGTCGCGCCAGAAAGTGATTTCAGTTCGGGCAGTCGGTCGGCCATGCGGAAGATCTCGAGGTAGCCGGCGAGCAAATCCACGCACCCCCGCCTCCTGAGCGCTCCGATCACTTCGGTTATGATCTCCAGGAAAATCACCGGAGAAGAGCAGAGGGATCGGAGCGCCGATCGGAGCGCCGACTTCAACCTCCGAGTGCGACCACCGTCCGTGGGGAAGACCCCTCCCCCACCTGACGTCCGTCTCAATTTATCCGTGTCTACCAGTGCCCATTCGTGGTTACCTGCGTCTCTCGCCCCGTCATGAGTCCCCTTCGATTCCTTCTTATCTCGCTCTTGGCGCTGCCCCTCGCCGCGTTCGCCGCGACCAACCCCACGGACGCCCCGAAAAAAACCTCCGAATCCCAGTGGGTCTTCTCCCTCCTGCCAAAATCGCTGCAAAAAAATCCCCACCTCGAGCTCACCGTCATCACTGAAATGACCGAGGCCGGAAAAAAACTCCCGGCCGTCTCGCCGTCCAAACCCGCGTATTTCATCACCCAGTCCGGCGGCTACCGCGCACTCGGCCACGCTCCCGGTAATGAAAAATCCCTCTCTCCCGAGCTGGTTGAAAAAATCCTCACCCGCGCCCTCGCGCCGAATGGTTACCTCCCCGCGCAGCCGCCCGCCCACGCCCCGTCGCTCGCCATCATGTTCGTCTGGGGCTCGCACAATCTGCTCACCGAGGGCGACGAGGAGAATCCCTCCCTCTCCGGCCAGGCCGTCGCCCGCAACCTCCTCGACCGCGCGGCGCTCGTCGGCGGCGAGAAATTCGCGAAGGAGATGCTCCGGCTCTTCACGCAAGCCGACGCACTCAGCTTTGCGGCAAACGCTCCGGTTGCACCCGACGGCCAGGCCGTGATCGGCCAAGCGCAACTGGACTTCATGAATCCCGTGAATCTGTTCAAAATGCAGAGCGCGAAGAACGCATTCCTCGTCGATCAGGCGGCGGCCGATGTCTACTACGTCGTCGCCTCGGCCTACGACTACACCTCACTCTCAAAAAAGCAGCGCGTCCTCCTCTGGCGCACGCGCATGACAGTCGCCGCCCAGGGCGTGTCGCAGGAGCAGACGCTCCCCACGCTCATCGCCAGCGCGGCCCCCTTCTTCGGCAAGGAAATGCCCGAACCCGAAATCCTCACGAAGCGCGCCGTCCGCGAAGGCAGCGTCGAGGTCGGCGTGCCCACCGTGGTCGAGGCCGCTCCGTCCCTCCCGACAAAAAAGTAAAAAACCGGCGCCGCTCCATCACCGCTGCGGTTCCCTTGGCAGAGGAATGGCGATGAGCTGGGCAGATGACGAAAGAGCGCTCCGGATTTTTATGACCCTATCTTTCTGACTATTCCGGGGAGTAGACCAACGCGCGAGGTAGGCGCGGAGTGGAGTGCATCAACGAAGAGGGCACCGCAGAGACGGGAGTATCCACCGCAGAGGAAGCGAGGAACGCGAAGCGCCGCTAACGAAGTCAGGATTTGAACCGCTGATTTTCGCTAATTTTTCGGTCTCGGAAGATTCACCTGATCGGTGAATCAAAAGAGCGATATAATCAAAAGAGCGACGTAGCAGGGTTTTCTCTGCGTTCCGGTGTCGTCTCTGCGGTGCAAACGGCTTGGACCGCAT
>CAMATV010000108.1 GCA_945861235.1 Opitutus sp. GAS368 | reverse complement strand
TGGGAGAAACGCGCGAATCCCGCGCCCAACGATCCCGAGACCGTCCGGATGAACGTCGCCGCGGGTCTGGCCCGGAACGGTGACCTCGTGGTGATCTGTTCCGGTTGGGAAAGGAAGCCCGGCCAGACGGGCGGAAAAATAATTCCCGTCTGGGTCTCGCGTTCCGCCGATGGCGGAAAAACGTGGGCTCTCATCAAATCGTTTCCCGAGCCCGAGCCCGGTTGGACACATTTCGTTCCGTTCGGCCCCATCCTCTCCGGCGCGGACGGCCGCCTGCACACCACCTGTTACGCGCGCGGCTTGAAGGACACCGCCGCGCGGCACGTCTGGCATTTCACGAGCAACGACGACGGTCGCTCATGGCGGCGCGGCGCGGTCATCGGGCCGAATCACAACGAAACTTCGATCTTCCACGCCGGCGGCAAACGCTGGCTCGCCGCCGCGCGCACCAATCCGCTCTACCGGATGGAACTATTCCGCTCCGACGACGACGGGGCGACCTGGCAGGGCGGCACTCCGATCACCGAGACGCGCGAACTCAACGCCCACCTCCTGCGCCTGAAGGACGGCCGCATCCTGCTCAGTTACGGCAAGCGCCTCGAAGGCCAGAGCGGCGTGCTCGCCAAGTTCAGCCGCGACGACGGCGCCTCGTGGAGCGCGCCGATTCGCCTGTCGAACAGCCGGGCCATGGACTGCGGTTACCCCAGCAGCGTCCAACGCGCCGACGGCAAGATCGTCACCGCCTACTACTCGCAAGCCGTCGAAAATCACGAGCGCTACCACATGGGCGTCGCGATCTGGGACGCCCCCACGTCAGTGCAATAAGCCTGTCCATGATTTCCCGATACCGTCTCATGCCTCGTCCTTCGCGAAGTGCCGCGCTCTGCGGCCTGCTCTACCTCGTAAATCCGCTCGACCCCGTACGGGCCCAAGCACCTGCTCCAGCCCGCGCAGTGGAATTTGGAACGGTCACCGGAAGAGTTTCGAACGCCGCGACCGGATCATATCTCGAAGGCGCTCAAGTCGCCGTGCAGGGCACTCGTTGGACCGCCGTCACGGATCAGGAGGGACGCTATACGATCCGCGCCGAGGCCGGCGACGCCACGCTCGTCTTCACATATCTCGGCCTGACGCCCCAATCTCTCCCCGTGACCTTCTCTGCCGGTTCAGCCGGCCTGAAGAATGTAGCCCTCACCTCGGACGTTTACAAAATGGAGTCCTTCGTGGTCGAAGGTGAACGCGAAGGCAGTTCCCGCGCCATCACTCGCCAGCGCCTGGCGCCCAACGTGAAGAATGTCGTTGCGACCGACCTGTACGGCTCGTTGACCGAAGACAATATCGGTTCCTTTCTGGAAAAATTGCCGGGCCTCAACGTCACGAACAACGTCGGCAAGACCCGCGACGTGATGGTGCGCGGCATCGATTCGAGCTTGAACACCGTGGAGATGGATGGTGTTCAGCTCGCCAGCACCAACAGCTCCGGCACCAGTCGCTCGTTCGATTTTCTCCAGGCCTCCATCTCGATGGTCGAGAGCATCGAGGTCACCAAGGCGCCCACGCCGGACATGCCGGCCAGTTCCATCGGAGGCAGCATCAACCTGGTCACGCGCACCGCGTTCGGTCGCACGAATCCCCGGATGTTCAACTATTCGGTCGGCTTTCTCCACGCCATCGACCGGATCGGCGGCCGCGCGGAATCACAGAAACGCTGGTTCGAAGAGCCCATCGAGAAACTCACGCCCGCATTCAGCTTCAGCTATTCTGATCTCCTCGGATCAGCGCGACGGCTGGGTGTGACCCTCAACTACTCCCGCACGACTTCTTTCAGCAGCCAGCAGGGCGCGAACTTCAACTACCAGGCCACCTTAGGCCAGCCGGCCTACATCCGCTCCACGGAGATTAGCCTCGCCGGTGCTTCGGGCCCCGACACGCGGCAAAATCTGCATCTGAAACTCGAATACAAACTGAGCGACCGCGCCGTCCTGTCCGTGTCGGCCTCGAACAACTTCTACCTCGAGGGCACTCACACCCGGGGTCATGCATTCGCCACCGCCGACGCCGCCGCTCGTTTCGCGCCCGGCTACAGTGAAACCCGATCGGAAGCGCTGCCCAACGTCGCCACGACGGCGTCCATGACGGACACCGCCTACGATCTGACCAACGACACGTACCGCTATCAAGCGGCCGTCGTGCACAAACTCGATCGCCTGATCATCGATTACAGCGCCACGCTCTCGCTCGCAGAGGCGTATCCCAATTTCGCTCCCTTCGAGCGAAAGTACAGCAAGGGCCGGCCGAAAGGAACCCTGACCATCGGCGGCCTCGCGAACATCGGCTGGATCATCGACCGCTCGCGGGATGGCGCCTGGCCGCTCGTCACCCAGACGGCGGGGCGCGACGCGTACGATTTGAACAGCTACCAGACTCTGACCATGACGCAGAATCACAACGGCGCGGAATCGTCCATCACCGAGGGACGCTTCAACGTGAAGCGGGGCCTCGACCTGGCCATTCCTGCTTTCATTAAAACCGGCCTGCAGTTCCAGCGTCAGCAACGGAAGCGAAATATTCGCCCCCACAGCTACACGTTCATCGGGCCGGGCGGGCTTGGGCAGTTTGCCGATAAATCATCCTGGATATCGGATCGAATCGACGGCCAGCGTCAGGCGCCTTGGGTGGACATGCTCTACGTCGCTCAGCACAAGGAGGACAATCCGCAGTCCTGGCCCGAGGACCTCAGTTACAAATATGTCCAGCGGTTGAGGAATCAGCAGGACTTCCGTGAGACGATTGCCAGCGGTTATATCATGGCGAACGGCCAGATCGGCGCGCTCGGCCTGCTGGCTGGTCTGCGCTTCGAGGAAACTCGCACGCTCGGCAACGGGCCCTTGAATCGCACCGTAAACGCCGCCGAGGCCGCCCGCCGCGCGGCGTTTGCCGGTCCTCTGACGGAAGAGGAAATCAAACGTCGCGCTGAATACGAGTGGGGCACCCGCGTTCGCTCGGAAGGACAGTACCAGGACGTGTTCCCGGGCGTGCATTTCAAATATACGCATCGCAGCGGATTCATCGGCCGCGCCAGCTACTCGACCAGCATCGGCCGGCCCAGCATCTCGTCGATCATTCCCAACACCGCGGTGAACGAGGGCGCCCAGCGCATCACCGTTGCCAATACAGGGCTGAAGCCGCAACACGCGGACAATTTCGACGTCACGCTCGAATACTACTTCGAACCCGTGGGGCTGTTCACCGCCGGCGTATTTCTGAAGGAGGTCAGTGACTTCATCTTCACCGACACCAGTCAGACCGTCGGTTCCGGCTCCAACAACGGTTTCGACGGGCTGTACGAGGGCTATAGCATTACGACATCGGCCAACGGCGGCCATGCCCGCTACCGCGGCTTCGAACTGAGCTACCAGCAGCAGTTCGTCTTCCTCCCCGGCTTCTGGAGCGGCTTCGGCATAAATCTGAACTACACCCAGCTTTCCACCCGCGGCGACTACGGCACGCCCATCGCCACCACGCAGGTCGCTGGCTTTCGTCCGAGGACCGCGAATATCGCGCTCAGCTACAAGAAGCGGCGCTACGACGTGCGCCTGCAAACCAACTGGGTCGACACCTACCTGCAAACGGCTTCGACGAATGCCGCACTCATTCTGTACGAGTCGCCCAAGGTCACGACCTCTGCCAAGATCACCTTCGCGGCCACGCCCAAAACCAGCGTGTACCTGAACTGGGATAATATTTTCGGCGAACCCTCGAGCAACATCTGGCGCGGAGTTGAAGGGCGCGTGGCGCGAATCAGATCCGTGTATCCGACGATCGCCGCGGGCGTCCAAGGACGATTCTGATGCATCGTCCCGTCCATCCCCGGAACTCCCAGCAGCCGCGAAGTGAACGCGCGTTAGTCGGCCACACGCCACCGCTCGTGGCTACTGACCACCTCGCATTCATTCTTTTCACCGCCGTGAAATTTGTTCTCGCCCTGACTCTGACCACCTCCGCCTTCCTCACCGCGACTAAGGCCCAAAACGTGACGCGGGACATTCCGTATGCCGAACCGGTGAACGAACGTCAGACGCTCGATATCCACGCTCCGGCGGCGGCGAACGAACTCCCCGTGGTTTTCTGGATTCATGGAGGCGGCTGGGAGAACGGCGACAAGACGCGCGTGACGGACAAGCCGCGCGCCTTCATGGAAAACGTCTTCGTCTTCGTCTCCACCAATCATCGCTTCCGTCCGCACGTGCCCATGGAGGAAATCGTCCGCGACATCGCTCGCTCGATTCGCTGGGTCCACGACCACATCGCACGCTACGGCGGCGATCCGACGCGTATTTTCGTCATAGGTCATTCCTCCGGCGCGCAACTGGCGGCACTCATCTGCACCGACGATCGCTACCTTAAAGCGGTGGGTCTTTCCCTCGCCATCATCCAGGGCTGTGTGCCGGTCGACGGCGATACCTACGACGTACCGCTCCAAGTCGCGACCTCCGCGGCCCGTCGCAAAGCCCTCGGCCAGCCCGACCCGAAATTCGGCCATCGCGAAAAATTCGGCGACGGCGAACACCAGCGCGATCTCTCCGCCGTGAATCACATCGCCCGCGACAAAGGCATCCCGCCTTTTCTCCTGCTCCACGTCGCCGATCTCCCCGACACCACGGCCCAGGCTCAACGCCTGCATCAGGTCCTCACCGCCGCCGGTGTCTCGTCGAGGATCTTCGCCGGCGCCAACACCAATCACATCAAGATCAACACCGACCTCGGTCGCCCCGGTGATCCCGCCACGAAGGCGTTGTTCGAGTTTGTCGACTCGGCGCTGCGCAAGTGAGCGCCGGCTTTCCCTTCATTTTCCCATGCTCATGAATTCATCCCGGTGGACGCATTTCATCCTGATGCTCGCGCTCTCACTCGCAGGCACCGGGCTCATAGCTCAGCCGCGGGCCGCCAGCTCTGGCGCTACCACGTCGTCCGCCAAAATCTTCAAAGCCGGCGCCGCCACCAGTAACGTGACGCCGCCGCTGGGCGTTCCCCTCGTCGGCAGCACCTCGGTCGTGAACGCCGCACACGTGCACGACGAACTACACGCACGGTGTCTCGCCCTCGACGACGGCACGACGCGCCTAGTGTTCGTGGTCGTGGATAATCTGTCCGTAAATCGCGAGGTCTTCGACGAGGCCAAGCGTGCGATTCACGCGGCCACCGGCGTGCCGCCGGAAAACATGATGATGTCCGCGACGCACACGCACTCCGGCCCCAACGCGCGCGGCGTCAATCCGCTCCTTCATACCCCAACACTCGACGAGTATCAGGCCTTTCTCGCCCGTCGGATCGCCGACGGCGTGCGCCGCGCGATCAACCAGCTGGAGCCGGCGCGCATCGCGTGGGGCGCGGGCCAGTTGCCCCAGCACGTATTCAACCGGCGCTGGCTCCTCAAGGACGGCAAGACCGCGACCAATCCTTTCGGCGACCAGGACCGGGCAGTCATGAATCCGGGCCGGCGTCCCGATCTGCTTCAACCCGCCGGACCGACGAACCCGGAAGTGTACGTGCTCTCGCTGCAATCGCTCGCGGGCCGGCCCATCGCGCTCCTCACCAACTACTGGCTGCACTACGTCGGCGGCGTGCCCGGCGACCACGTCTCCGCCGACTATTTCGGGGCGTTTTGTGAACGGCTCAAGGAGCTCGTCGGCGCGGAGGGTCAGCATCCGCCCTTCGTCGGCCTCCTCGCCAACGGCCCCTGCGCCGACGTCAACAACACCAATCTCCTCGCGCCGCCCGGCAAACGCGACCCGGCGTATCAGCAGATTCAAGTCGTCGCAGACGACCTCGCCCGGGAAGTCCTGCGTATCCAGAAAACGCTCAACCACCGCGACTGGATCGGACTCAAGGCCGCACAGGCGGAGCTGGAACTCGAGGTGCGCCACCCGACCGCCGCGCAGGTCGAGCGCGCCCGCCAGGCACTCGCCCGGCCGGCCACCGTTTCGCCGATTCATGCGCGCGAGCTCACCTACGCCCGACGCGTGATCGATGCGCAGGAATGGCCCAAGACCGTCAGCGTCATTCTCCAGGCCTTTCGCCTCGGCGAACTCGGCGTTGCCTCGATTCCGTTCGAGGCGTTCACCGAGACCGGACTCGAGATCAAGGCGAAGAGCCCGTTCAAGGACACCTTCACAATCGAACTCGCCAACGGCGGCTACGCCTACCTGCCGACGCCAGAGCAGCACGAGCTGGGCGGCTACGAGACGTGGCTGGGCACGAATCGCGTGGAGAAGAACGCCACCCGCAAGATCGTCGCGCAGCTGACCGCGCTCCTCGCCCAGGTGCATCCGCATTCCGGAGACGCTCCGACTGCGATCGTATTCAAGCCGATCTTCAATGGCCGTGACCTGACGGGCTGGACGGTGCCCGATCCGAATCCGTTCTGGTCGGTGCAGGACGGAGCTATCGTGGGCGTGCACGACGAGAAGCTTTTGGGCAGCACACTCTGGTCCGAGCAGAAGTACGGCGACTTCGTCTTCGAGTTCGAAGTCCGCTGGAGTGGCGATATGGACAGCGGCATCATGTTTCGCGAACCGCGTTCGCAGCTGCAGATGCAGATTGGCGTGTCCCGCGCGCTGAAGCGCGACATGACGGCTTCGTTTTGGATCAGCAAAGGCGGCTATCCGGACGAGGGTCAGGCGAAAACCGCCGGTGAGGTGCTGAAGCCCGAGGGGCAGTGGAACACGTTGCGGCTCGAAGCGCGCGGCACCACCTACACGGCGTCGCTGAACGGGCGGAAGGTCTCGCAGTTCACTCACGAAAAATTTTCCTCGCCCGGCTCGCTCGGCCTGCACGTTCACGCCAACATGAAGATGAAGGTGGAGTTCAGGAATCTCCGGGTCGCGGAACTGAAGTAGTCCCGGCGGTCCGCTCCGTCGTCGCCCTCCCACTCGATCATGAAGTTATTTCGTCCGGCTTGTATTCTCAGTGTCCTGACTGGCCTCGTCGCCAGCGTGGCTCCCGCGTCCGCCGCGGCCGCGCCGGCCGATCTTGTAGTCGTGAATGGCAAGGTGCTCACCGTCGACGCCTCGTTTCGCACGGCGAGCGCCGTGGCCATCAAAGACGGGGTGTTTGTCGCCGTTGGAACCGACCGGGATATCCGCGCGCACGTAGGTCCAGCCACGCGGGTCGTCGATGCCCACGGCCGGACCGTCGTGCCGGGGCTAATCGAGTCCCACGTCCACGCCACCGGCGCGGCTCGCGGTGAGGCGCAGCAGCCGTTCACGCAGCTCCATTCAATCGCCGAGATTCAGGACTGGGTGCGGCAGCGGGCGCGCGAGACGCCTCCCCGTACCTGGATTCAGCTGCCACGCGTCGATGCCACCCGCATCCGTGAACGGCGCATCCCGACGTCCGCGGAACTCACCGTCGCCGCCCCAGAGAATCCGGCGCTGTTCACGTGGCAGTACGCGAACCGTCAGGTGCAGATCCTGAATCGCGCGGCGCTGCAGGCGGCAGGCATCACCCGGGATCGCGCGGCACCACCCGGCGGAAAGATTCACCTCGGGCCCGATGGGGAACCGACCGGCATGACGGAGAACTGCAGCGCGCTCTTCACCCCGTTTCTCGCCGGCCGAACCGTGCCCGAGGAAAAGTACCTCGCATCACTCGCCACGCTGCTCCGCCGCTACAACGAACTCGGCATCACGAGCATCACGGAACGGTCGCCGCGCGCAGAGAATTTCGCCACCTTCAACAAGCTTCGCGCCGACGGACGCCTGCCCGTGCGCGTAACGATCACCGTCGGCATCAACACCGACGGCAGCGTTGAGGCCACGGAGAAGGCCATCCGTGCTATGCCATTCAAGACGGGCGACGGCGACGACTGGGTGCGGTACGGCCCGATCAAGTTCAGCGTCGACGGCGGCGCATTGTACGGCACGGCGTTCATGCGCGAACCCTACGGCGAACGCGCATTTGCCATCTACGGAATCTCCGATCCGGCCTACCGCGGCGATCTCCGGGTCAACGCGGAGAAAATAAAAAACATCATTCGCACCGGTCACCGGCTTGGGTGGCAAATGTCGTCACACGTCACGGGCGATGCCGGGGTCGATACCGTGCTCGACGCCGTCGAAGCCGCGGACGCCGACAGTCCGATCGCGCCGCGCCGCTACAATCTGATCCACGCCTACTGGCCGGACGCCAAAACCGCCCAGCGCGCCGCGCGGCTGGGTGTCGCCGTCGACACGCAGCCAACGTGGTATTACAAAGATGGAGACACGCTGGCCGACGTGCTGGGCGCGCCGCGGTTGAATCACTTCATCGGCTTGAAAACGTGGCGCGACGCCGGCGTGCACGTGGCGATCAACGCGGATCACATGCAGGGCTTCGACCCGAACAGCTCGCTGAATCCCTACAATCCGTTTCTCGCGATGCAGATTGCGGTGCTCCGACGAACGGAAGGCGGTCAGATCTTCGGGCCAGATCAAAGCGTGTCGCGCGAAGAGGCGTTGCGGATGGTGACGATCGACGCTGCGTGGATCAGCTTCGACGAAACGCGTAAGGGATCGATCGAAGTCGGCAAACTCGGGGATCTCGCGATCCTGACCGGCGATTTCCTGCGTGTTCCGGCGGAAAGCCTGAGGGATCTGCGCTCTGCCGTCACGATTGTCGGGGGCAAGGTCGTTTACGAACGCCCCGCCCTGCGCGCCGGCGCCGCCGCGGTCGACATCACGCCAAAACTTTTCCCACTCAACATGCCCGGCGGCTTCAGCGCGAACCTGGCCCAGAGCGCGCACGATCCGCTCCACGCTCGCGCGTTGGTGCTGGACGATGGCGCCACCACGCTCGCCCTGGTGGTCGTGGACAATCTCGGCGCCGGACCGGATGTGCTCGATGAAGCCAAGAAGATCGCGGCCAAAGCGACCGGTCTGTCGCCCGACAAGATGCTGATCAGTTCCACCCACTC
>CAMATV010000107.1 GCA_945861235.1 Opitutus sp. GAS368 | reverse complement strand
CGAATCTTCGGCGAGAGGCGAGGTGAGGCTTCGGCGATCCACAGCACCGCGTGGGTATCGAGCAAGAATTTCATTGGGCGAGGGTGCCCCACTCTTCGAGCGGAATGGCGGGACCCTCGCGGAGTTTGCCGAGCTTGGCGCGGCCGGTCATGCAACCGAGCACGCCGGTGCCCGCCCGGCGGCGTCGAAATTCAAACGATTGCCCCTGGGATTCGACTACGATCACGGTGCCGGCAGCCGCGAGCCGGCGCATCCGGGGAAAGTCGCGTTGAAAGGCACGGATGTTGGTTTTCATGCGTGGCAGTCAAGCGTGACTGACCGATGAGTCAAATTGCAATCGTGGCGCTCGCCAACACTCGTGCCCCAACCCCAAATCTGCCCCGTTCGCCCTACACGGCGATGGTTTCCCCGAGTGAGCACAGGGTAAGCAGCCCTCGCATATTCCAGTCTGGTTTTGCGCGCCATCGTTCCAGCTCAAGCACCCGCCTTCATCGCCGCCAACGCTCCTTCTGCCCAGCCGGCCGATGGGGTCATGTCCGGAATCCGGACAATACGGCGGAGCTATCGGGTAGGTTGGCGGCGCGGCAAGGTGACGCTGCGCCAGCGTGCCCAGGCTGAATTTGTCCGGAATCCGGACATGACCCCGTCCTCCTTCACATTGCTGCCGAGGTGGCACGGCTGAGCTCGGCGCCCAGGCCCGATTGGCGTGAGGCCGCTTTTCAGGGGAGGTCCGGCCGAGAAACTTCCTTTTCCCACCTGGCGAGTTTCTCCCGCAGGCGTGTCAGCACAACGGGGTGAGCGGCCGCCACATTCCGCGACTCTCCAATATCGTCGGCCAAGTGGTACAACTGGTCGTTCACCAGCTTCCATGGCCCCTCTCGAACGGCCTTTTGGGTCGGGGCCCGCCAGAACAGTGTGCGGCTCGGTAACGGCTCTCCGCGCAAGAGCAGCGACTGCAGACTCACGCCATCGATCCGGTTCGGCCCGTTGCTCGCGGGGAAGGGAAGGTCTAGCAGCTCGAGCACCGTGGGCAGGATGTCCATGGTCATAGTCGTTTCCGCGGTCAGGCGGCCCGCGGGTATTCGGCCCGGCCACCAGGCGATAGCCGGAACGCGGTGGCCACCCTCATACAACTGCGTTTTCTGGCCGCGCAGCGGTCCGTTGGAACCGACCCGCGGCCAATCCGGCGGCGGCAGCTCAGGCGCGGCCGGATCCACGAGATCAGGGTCGAGGTAGTGCACGTAGCCGCCATTGTCTGACGTGAAGAAAACGAGCGTCCGGCTCTCCAGGCCTAGCCCGCGCAGCCCGGCGATGATCCGCCCAACCCCGTGATCGAGTTCCTCGATCATCCGCTGCATCACGGAAGGAATTTCGGCGGGCGTGTGCGGCCCGAGCTTGCTGCGGGGCCCGGGTTTCCCGCTCGTGAATTCCTCGCCCTCGCGGCGGGTCTCGCGGTTCGAGTCGTCAGGAACCTGCCACGGAAAATGGACCGCTTGGTAGGCCACATAGAGGAAGAACGGTCGTTCTTTGTGGCGTTCGATGAAGTCCAGTGCGTTGTCCGTCGTCACCGTGGTGGCATACCCGGGTTGATGCTTGAACTGCTCATTATGCAGCCAGTCTTCTCCGCCGAACCGATCCAGTTTGCTGAAATAGTCACCCTCGCCATCGGTCAGTCCGCGGAACTCGTCGAAGCCAAATCGAACCGGATTGGCCGAGGGGTGCTTGCCCAAGTGCCACTTGCCAAAGATGCCCGTGGCATAGCCCGCTCGGCCGACATGTGTCGCAATCGTGATCTCGTGATTGCCTGGTCTGGCGATGCCCAGCTCGTCCCGGCCCCTGGTGGCGTGCGCTCTCTCGAAGCCCATCCGTTGTGGATATCGCCCGGTCAGGAGCGAGGCGCGGGTGGGCGTGCACATGGCGCCGTTGGCGTGAAAATCGGAGAAACGGAGTCCCTCGCGGGCCAGCCGGTCGAGATGGGGCGTTGCCGCCCGGCCACCCCAGGCCCCGCCCAAATCTCCGTATCCAAGATCATCTGCCAGGATGAGGACCACGTTGGGGCGAGTGGGCGTGTTGGCGAGAGTTTCGACACCCCACAGACCGGCCGCCACCGCCATGACGCGCGACAGCCAGGCCACGCCCGGATAGGCCGGGGCGCGATGCATTGCCATGCTTTTGTTCACAGTACAGCGGCCAGAGCCTGATGGTATCCCGCCGGAGCCCGCTCGTCTGTAGCCACCGTATGCCAGTTGCAGCGGGTCGCGCCGTTTTCTCCGATGGGGCGCACGCCGCCACACCAGCACGAGGCGGGTGCGAATGGATTTCATGTTCATTCCTTTCTCCGTCAGCGGTGCGCGGGTTTGTCATCGAGCGACTCGAACTGCCCGACATCTTCCAGTTTGCCGAACATGATGCGCTCCTTGCGGCCTTGCGTCACACTGAGCCAGATCGTGCCCTCGTGCTCATGAAAAGTGGGATATTGAAATGACCGCGGGTTCTCGAAGCGATACTTTCGCTCCCACGTCTTGCCATCGCGGGAGACGTCCACGTTGAAAACGTTGCGGCCTGCGCCCCGAACCTGCCATCCGAGATAATACATGCCGCCGAACTGGTCGAAGGTCGGTTTCGAGCTGGCGCCGTCTGGAACATGCGGCATCTCGCGGCCGGTAGTCCACGTTTTGCCGTCCTTGCTGGTGGTAAAGTGGTAGTTTCCCTTTTGGCTTCGGCAGATAGCCATCCATGTGCCGTCGGGCAGGCGGTTCACCGCGGATTCGCTCAGCGCCGCGCTCTCCGGCTCGTTGAAGTGGCCGATCACCTCGAAGGTTTCCAAATCGTCGTGCACCAGCGCGAGGGCATTTTGCATTCCCTTAAAGTTGTTCAAGGCAACGTAGATCTTGCCGTCGAAGCGCTTGAATGAATCGAAGATATGCATCGTGGAGTCGCAGGGCTTGTTCGTGAAACCGCGGGCCACAGCGTCCGCATAAAGAAACTGCGGCTGGAAATCGAAGGTGCCCGCCGTGGTTTTGAGCTTCGCCTTGTGGAGGGTCGGGGCAAAATCACCGTGCTTCAGATCGAAGTCACGATACCAGACCTGCGACTGCCGTTTGCCGGGATCGTTGCTGTCGAAGTAACAGCGCAGCGTGCGTGTATCTTTTTGGATGATGCGTGGTGCGATGCAGGCGCCTGCTGGCAGCCTCTGATTTTCGAACGTCTGCTCGCCCCTCGCGAAATCGATGACCTTCTCCACCTTCAGCGTCTTCAGGTTCACCACGGACATCGTGACGTATTGGAAGGGCCATTCCGCGCTCTCACCCGGCTGCACGTCGTTTGCTTCGGCGACAACGAAAGCGCGGTCGCCCACGCAGACAAACTCCGCATCATGTGCGCCTTTCACGTGCGGCGCGGTCACGTTGACCAGTCGCTCCATGACGCGGTTGGCGGCCTGAAGCGCATCCCAACCAGCGGGGATGATGTTCGGCCTAGGGTCCGCGGCATCGGCTGCATGCGGTGCGGCCAGCGGCGCGAGCAGCAGGGCGGTGAGGAGCGATAGAGCGGGTTTCATGGTGTGGCAGCCTTCATTGGTCTATTGGAGTGTTGCTCCAGAAGCCTCGGAAGATTTTTAACGGGTCGGCGGTTTTGGGATCGGTGCCTGTGGGAGCGGATTTCCATTGCCAGTAGTTTTTGAACAAGGCGGCGGGATCGGGTGCGGTGCGGTCGTTCCAATAGACTCGGTCCTGTGCGATGATTTGAGCGCGGGACCGCTGCCAGTCAGCAACCACTTCGTTGAACCAGGCATCGTGTTTTTGCGCGAGTGATTGGACGATCTCAGGATGCGTGGCGGCAAGGTCGTGCTGCTCGCTGGGATCGGAGTTGAGGTCGTAGAGGCGCGGCGGAGGTTGCGGTGCCTTCGAGGGAGTATCGAGCTGGCGGTCGAGCGGCATCTCCCAGTGCGGCTGCACGATGCCGCGCCCAAAGGAGGGGTTGTCGCGCGCGCTGTCCTTCTCCAACAATGCTTCGTCGCCTGGCCAGTAGAGCTTCCAGCGCCCTTCGCGGATGGCAGCGTTGGCGTGCGTCACTGGAGCGTAGCGATTGCGCTGAAAGACCATCGTGCGTTCCGTCAGTGCAGGCGTGGGTTTGCCCATGAGCAGCGGCATCAGATTCAGGCCGTCAAAGGGCTTGGCTCCCTCGGGCGCACCGTGGGCCGTGAGACTGTAGAGCGTCGGCAACCAGTCGCAGCCGTGGACCGGTGTCTCCACCGTCTGCCCGCTCGGGATATGCCCTGGCCAGGCGACAATGCCGGGCACGCGAATGCCGCCCTCCAACATCATTCCCTTCTCCCCGGCAAACGCGCCGTTGAACCGCTTCTGCGATCCCAACCGCGGATAACGCTGGAGAAAAGGGCCGTTGTCACTGGTGAACACGATGACCGTGCTCTGCCACAAGCCCTCGTCGCGGAGTGTCTGAAACACGCGACCCAGGCCGGTGTCCATGGTCTCGATCATCGCGTAGGTGACGGTCACGGCCTCACTCGCATCTTTGCCGAGGCGCGCGCGGTATTTCCGCACGAGCGGCTCGGGGGCTTGCAGCGGACTGTGCGGCGCATGGTGCGCGAGGAACATTGCGAAGGGTTTCGACTTCTGCTCGCGGATGAAACGGATGGCCTCGTCATTTAGCGCGTCGGTCAGATAGCGGCCATCGTGCAGTGCGGCGGCATCGTTGCGCAGCAGGTTCCACTTCCAGTAGTCCTGGCCCCCATTGGCGAAGCCGTAGAACAGGTCGAAGCCGCGCCGGTCCGGTAAATAATCACGGCAATATAGTCCGTTGTGCCATTTCCCAATGAGCGCAGTCGCGTAGCCCGCGTGACGAAAGTAGTCGCCGAACGTTTTCTCCGAGAAGTCGAGACGGTCGAGCCCGCGGTTGCTCGGCACATCGACCGCGCCCGTACGGTGATTGAAACGTCCCGTAAGGTATCCGGCCCGCGCCGGAGAGCAGAGCGGTGAAGGCGAGTAGTGTGCTGTCAGCCGCACGCCTTCCTTGGCCAGCGAGTCGATCACCGGCGTGTCGATTGCGGGATTGCCGTAGCAATGCAGGTCACCCCAGCCGAGATCGTCGGCGAGGATGAAGAGAATGTTCGGCTTTGGCGCTAAAGCTTCGCCAGCGTACAGAGGTTCCTGCGGCGTGAGCAGCAGGGCCGTGAAGATGGTGAGGCAGTTTTTGAGTATATTCATCGAGCACTTCCTCATTTGAGGGCTCGCAGCGGCGGCAACCACAGCCCTGCGATCTGGTCATGGCGGGCCGTGTCGTAGATTAAGTCGCGGGATCCCGTCGCGGCGGATTTGCGCCGCCTCCGAATCGAGCGCAGCACACGTCCTTTCTCATCAGACTCCCGCTCTGAAACACCTGTTGCGGCCATCGGCGTTGCGATGTCAGTACGTGGCCTTCAATCCGACCGTGTAGACCGGCCGATAATCGGTGCGTGTGGCCAACCGGGCGTAGTAGGGCGTCGAAGGGCCGTATTGCTCGATGTCCTCGGGCGCGTTGAAGAGATTTCGCACGGTACCGTAGATCGCGAAGGTGCGCGTAACGCGATATTCCGCCGAGGCGTCCACCGACTTGCGGGGCGCCATGTAGGTGTAGGTGCCAGGCTCGACGCCCACGCCCGTAAAGACCGCGCGGCGCTCGCGCCCGCGGAGGTTCACATTTACGCGACCGGTGAAGCGGGCGCGATTCAGCGATACGCCCCAGTTGATCGTGCGCTGTACGAAGCCCGTGAAGTCTGCGGTCGTGTCGCCCTGCAAGTGCTGTATCGTGAGGTTGGAAAATGCGCCGATGCCGGCCGCCCACGCCGGGAGGAAGGTGAGGCTTTGCCGGTAGTCGAACTCCGCGCCGCTGATCCGCGCGCTGCCGGTGTTGGTCCGGGTGCTCACGACGAAGCCACGTGACGCGCCGTAGATGCTGGGATCGAGGCCGTAGACGGCGAGAAGCTCATCAGAGACCGGCTGCGTCACCGAGCCCCAGAAGTCCACAATGTCGCGCCGATATCCGCGAACCGAGAGGACTCCGGCAGTCTTCTCGTCGAAATAATATTCGAGCGCAGCGCCATAGCTGTTCGCCTGCCAGGGCTTCAGGTTCGGATTGGTCAGCGTGATGGTGCGATTCGCGGAGGTTTCGTCCGGGATGTTGAGCGACGGCAATATCGTGTTGAAATTCGGCCGCGCGATCGAGCGCGCGTAGGAAATACGGCCGATCAGATTCGGCAGGATATTGCAGGTGGCGTTCATGCTCGGAAAATAGTTTCCGTAGCTGTGTTCGACCTTCGCTCCGCGCTCAATGTACGCCAGCTTTGTGCCGGCGAGTGTGGCGAGAGCCGCAATCGCGACTGGCTGGCCGTTGACCCGCACAATGTTTCCTGCCGCGTCCCGCTGATAAATAAACGAGGGATTGATCAACGGTCCGACGCCGTTGAACTTGGTCCGCTCGAAGCGCACGCCGCCCGTAATTGAAAGCTTCCGGTCCAGCAGTTGCGGGAGATCGAACCGCAGGTACGGCGCGGAGATTGCCTCGGTCATTCGTTTCGACGCATTCACCGTGGCGCGATAGGCGTTCACTTCTTGAGTCGCGTTGAGTTGAAAGTATTCCGGGTGAGCCTTGAAGGTGTCGTAGACGGCCGAGTTGTCGAAGCCCTGCCGGGAGTCGAAACCAAACCCATAAATGATATTCTCATACTTGGGTTCGCGCCACCGTTCCGCCGAGTCGTCCGCGGTCCGCGCGACGCCGTCCGGTCCGACGTAACCATAGGTGACCGAGGGATTGCGGATATCCCGCGTCTGTGACCCGAAGTCGAAACCGGCTTTCACGGTGAGGGGGAAGCGCAGCGCAAGGTCGCGCCGCACCGACCCGGTGAAGCTGCGCACAATGTCGGAGCGGTCCACCGGGCTCGAACCGACCGTTTGCAAGAGATAGTCTTTGATCTTGGTCGGATCAACGGGCCGGCCGGCCGCATCCGTCACTGTGATTGTTCCCGGACGCATATAGCTCACGTCGTCGAAACGGACCGTGAGGTTGCTCCATAGTGCATTGGCGGGGCCCCAATATCCCTTGTCGATGTTGCGGTCCTGATAGCTCGACCGGGAAATCGCCCCACCCGCCTCCATGCGCCAAACGGGACCGTTGTGGCGCCAACGCAGGCTTGGCTGCCACGTCGTTCCAGTCACATCTCGGGTCGAATTATTCATCTGAAGCGACCCCGCCCCGACGGCGCCTTGCGTGAACGTCGGACCAAATGAGGTTACGCGGCCCGGCTCATACTGAATATTGCCACGAGGATAACCGTAGAGCTGTTCGTTGAAAAACCCGTATTGGAAGCCGAACGTAACCACGTCGTCCGCAAAAATCCTCCAGTCGGCCGAGAGCGCCCCGGACTGACGGACCACGAGCTTGGGAGAATTTCCTCTCAGGTGACGGCCAAGATACGGCTTGTCGAAAGCGGTCGTCGGCAGATTGGCCGACGTCGCCAGTCTCGTGGGAACCCAGAACATTTGTGAGATGTATTGTGCGGATTCGACGGAGGAGTCGGTCGCGTTGAGAGTGAATCCAAAGTTCTTCGACACCGGCACCACCGCGGTCGCGTCGTAACTGGGAATGATTTTCCACGGTTTTCCGCGGGCCCAGACTGCTTGATCAAGAAACACCGATTGTGCTTTCACCGTATAGGTGGGGTTTTTCCGCTCAAATGCGCTCTTTGGGATCAGATTCACCGTGCCGCCAATTCCGTTCGCCGGCGCGTCGGCGTTTTGGGAGCGCACAATTTCGACGCGCGCCATGTTATTGATCGAAATCTGATCGAGCTGGATCGTGCGTGATTCGGCTTGGGTGGCGCTCGCGAGGCGATTGCCGTCGATCGTGATCGGCGTGAAATCGGCTGGCACGCCCCCGAGTGAAATCGACGACGCTTGCCCACCGGTGTAGCCGAGGCTCACCCCGGGCAGAAACTTGACGAACTCACCGACATTGCCGTCCGCGGTGTCGCCAAACGTGTCGGAAGAAACGACGGTCTTGATGCTCTGGGTGTAGCGCTGCTCGTTCACGGCCATCCCTGCCGCTGACATTTCACGGCCGGCCGCGACGACAAACGCATCGAGTTTCACCGTCGCATCAGGATCGTTCTCACCCGACACCGTCAGCGAGAAATTCTGGGTGACGACTTGTCCCGCCACTACCCGCACTCGCTTCTCCTGGGCGGGAAACCCGGTGTAAAACACGCCAACAGTCGCCTCGCCCGCCGGCACCGCGGGAAACCGGAAATAGCCAAACGCATCTGTGAACGTTTCCAAACCGCCGGTAATCGTGAGACGGGCATTGCCGAGATAGGTGCCCGCTGCGGCATTTTCTACGCGACCGTCGATGCTGCCGAAAGGTGCGTCCGCGGCATTCAAGGCTGAGTGAGATCCGATAATCAGGCTGAAAAAGGCGGCGAGCAGCGTGCGCGGGGACTTCATGGCTTTTGCTGGTGGTTTGGGTTGCGGATCGGAAACAGGTCGGACCTGCCCTTTGCTTGGCACGACTTCGGCGACGCGTTTGCGGCTGACGACGAGGGCGCCGGTGGTGGCGTCCTGCGCGGCTTCGAGGGCCGAGCCGGCGAGCATGCGCTCGAGCGCTTCGCGTGGCGTGAATTCGCCGCGCACCGCATTCGTCGTTTCGCCGCGCACTTTGTCGGTGACAAAGACGAGCGAGCGGCCGGCGGACGCGGCGAATTGCCGCAGCGTTGTCGCGGCGTCGCCGCGGGGGAGGTCAAAGCTCCGCTTCGTCTCGACCGTCGCCGCGCCGAGGGGCGCGACCGCCACCAGCACGCTGCACGAGGCGAGCAAGATGGGGGCGGAAGAAAACGACGGGGTGAAACGGAGCAGAGCCACTAACCCTGTAACGCTCGCGCACAGGAATCTGTTTAGTCGCAGGGAAAACAATTTTCGCATTCGTGAAGGTTCGCCGCGAAATCGGGCGTCTGCGCG
>CAMATV010000106.1 GCA_945861235.1 Opitutus sp. GAS368 | reverse complement strand
AGGAGGAGGCAAAGGGCGGGAGCAAACGTGAGCCAGTCAATGATCATGCGGAGCGGAAAGAGGGCGGAACGAGCGGTGGTCAGAGCGATAGAAAGCGGACTGGGCGTCAGCGTGAGGAGCTCCGCGAAGGGAGCGAGGAAGATGTTTTTTGGGCGCCTTTACCGAGCGCAAACGGGTGACCGTTCGTGAGGGCTGTTTTACCTGCCAAAACAAAGGGTGGGTGCTCGGCAAGGCGCTTTCCTCGCCGGATGCGGGTGCGTCAAGGTTTCGGGAGGGGCGGGGCTGACGGAGTGATGGCCGGGTGCTCGAGCGGTGGTGTGGGTGGCGGGGCGGTTTCAGGGGGAGCGAGGGAGCGGAGGAAATTAGTCGGGCTCGCGACGAAGGACCAATCCGGTTTATCGAGTGTACCGCTGAGCTTCACTTCAAAAATATTTGAGAAGGGCGTGAGCACGGCGCCCACGACGCTCTTGAGCAGGCTTTGGCTTTCCTGAAACGGAAAGACCTTGGCCTTGAAGTCGAGTTCCCGGCGGTCGAGGGCGAAGTTGCCGTGGGCTTCGATCACTGAATTGGCTCCGCGGAGGGTGAGATCGGGGAAGGTGAGTTTGGCTCCGTCGATTTGGAAGGTGGTGCGGGCGGTGTTAAAGCGGAGCGCGGTGAACGTGAAGAGCTCCGAGAGGAGGCCGAGGAGTTGTACTTCGCCGAGGCCAGCGCCCTGCAAGGTGGCCTGACCGGCGCCGTGGTAGCTGAGGAGGTCATGGTAACTGCCTTCCGCGGCGGCGCTGAGGTCGAGGCGCACGTGGGCTTTTTCCTGCATGAATTTTCCGGGGCGCGGGGCGGGCAGGCCTTTTCTCTGAGCGTCGAAGGCTTGCAACGTGGCGACCGCACGACTGAGGCCGCTGTCCTTCAGCGTATAGTAAAAACGGATACGGCGAGCGGGGCCCTGTCCGAAGATTTTTGCGTTTCCCGTGAGCGTGCCCTCGGCGAAGCGGGCCTGCATGCTCGTCAGGTCGATGTCGTTATCCCGGGTGGTGGCGGTGAACACGAGGTCCTCGAGGGGGAAGTCTTGGAAACGAAACGCTCCGGTCGTGCGGCCCGAGATCTGAAACGTCGTGTGGACGCCGCCGGGGGCGGCAGGGCCGTCGATTTGGCCGATGACCTTCAAGGCCGGCGGAGCGGACCATTTGAAGGGTGAAAAAATCGACTCGCCCAAGGGGCCCAGCATCGTGACGGCGACCGACGGGTCGAGCGAGGACGCGACGTCAAAGCGGAGCGAACGTCGCTCCAGCGAGACGGGATCGCTGGTGTAGGAAAAGGAGCCTTGGGCGGTGCCGGTGGCGTGGGTGGCAAAAACTTCCGGGGCGTCGACGAAGCCCGGGCGAATGAAGAGGCGCGCACGCACGCGATCAAGGGCACCGCCGCGGATGACGGGTTTCGCGCTGTCCGCAAAAACGAATACGTTTGAAAGGCGGCCTTCGGCCCAGCGACCGGCGACCTCCACGCTGGCGGCGGGTGGGGCGACGGGAAATTCGAGTTGGCGGAAGAAATTGGGCCACCAGTCGCGAAACCAACCGGAGATCGCGAGCGGACGAAGGCTTCCTTCGAGGAGAAAGCGGTAGTCGAAGGTGACGAGATCCTGTGCGAACGTGCCGTGCGCAAAATTTTCGCCGATGCGGACCGCGACTTCGGACGCGTGGAAATGGCGGCCATCGAAAGCGAAGACCGCGCGGCCTTCGTCCAGGAGGACGCGGTAAGCGTCGATGCCGTGGAAGGCGACGCGGGCGGAGAGGTGCTCAAATTTCCAGCCGGGGCCGAGGCGGGCCTCGCCGGCGGCGTGATCGAGGGTGGCGAAATTAAAATATTTCCGGACGTCGACGCGGATGCTTTCACTCAAGGGCTGGAGGATCGTGTTCGAGATCGTGCCATCGAAGCGCACGGTGGCGGTTTGCGCGGCGAGGTCGGCCTCGATTTGAAAGGCGAGCGGCGCCCCCATGAGGAGGCCGTGGACGGTGGCGGTGAGTTGCGGGAGAGGCCCGGGCGTGAGGTTGGCGACCACGGATCGTGCGGAGAAACCGGCGGCGGAAAGTGAATCGGCCGAGACGTCGAGCTCGCGGGGGAGGAACTGCAGACGGCTGGGCCGCAGCGTGCCTTGGACGAGGGCGTGCACCTGGAGCGCGTGGGCGCTGAAAGGGAGCGCGAGGGAATCGGCGGTGAGATCGAGCCGTGCGGTCACGGGGGCGTCGCCGAAGAGAGGAATCTTGGTGACGATGTGCAGCCCGTGGGCCTGCACGGGTTGGGGGATCGTGAGCTTCAGACCGCGGGCGAAGAGCGTGACGCGTGCGATGGCGATGCGCGATTCCGAGGGGGCGAGTTCGAGTTGCAGGGTGGGCTGGTCAAGTGCGGTGAGTTGGGCGGAGATGGCGACGAGCTGGCGGGAGATGGCGGGGTAGTTGCGGGCGAGAAATTCGGCGATCGGCAGGGAGTCGGCGCGGGTGGGGTCGCGTGGCGGGAGGTGAATGGCGCCGTGGGCGATGAGTGAAATGCCGGCGACGCGGCCGGAGAGTTGCGCGAGTTCGAGGGATTGCTCGTGCGGAACCAAGGTCGTATCCAGATCCCGGAGGATTTCCTCGGCCCGGCCGCTGGGCGAGAGCATCGCGGGGATGGCGAGGGTCGCGCCGGAGAGGCGGAGTTCGCGGGGCTCAAATTGCCCGCGCGCGAGCGCCCACGGATCGAGGCGCACGTAAATGGCGCGGGCGGAGATGATGGGCTCAACGAAAGCGGGGAGGGAGAGCCGGGCGTTTTCGATCAAGACGCGACCGGTGGGGTCAAACGAGGTGCGACCGAAAGTCGCGCGGACGCCGGAGGCGGCGAGGCGCTCCTCGATTGAGCGGAGCAAAAAGGCGGGGACTTCCAGTTCCTGTTGGGTCGCGATGTAGGTTTGGGTGGCGAGCAAGCACGCGAGGAGCAGCCAGACGGACCACAGGGTGACGGAGAACGCGCACGCGCTGCCCCAGCGGGTGCCGATCCAGAGGTAGTTTAACGTGCGGCGCATGGGGGCGGCGGCGGCAGGTGGACTGAAGTCGCCTTACTTGGGGGGCGCGCCGGGGTCGCGGGGGCCGTAGGTTAAGGTCCAGAGCGCATCGAGGAGGGTTTGTTCGATTTCGAAGACGGCATCGAATTCCTTGGAGCCGGCGAGTTGCTGGGCGCCGCCGACGCGTTCGCTAAATAAAATCGTCCGGGTGCTCGTCTGCTCGCCGCCTGTGCCGCCCGGAAGCGATACGGTCGCTTCGAGTTTGTAGCTCCAGGGCCGGTCATCGCCGGCGACGGTGACGCGCTCGGTGAAGGTGTCTTGAACATAGCGTTTGGCGCGCGGCGTGCGGAGTTGAGCGACGAGCACCTCGAGGGCGGATTTTTTTGTGACGGGCTCGGCGGTGAAGACAGTGAGCCAGGATTCGTTGGCGGCGAGCTTGTGGGTGTAGAGCGGGGCAGCGTCCGCTTGAGTAGAGGTGAGAGTGAGGGCCGTGATCGTCGCGGTGGGAGGGAGGGCGGGGAGTTGGCGTTCGCGCCAGTCGCGGGGGGTGAAGGAAAGTTCGCGGGCGAGGTCGAAGTCGACGGCGTAGATGGAGCCCTTGGGGTTGGTGAGCGGATCGAGCCGGGCGTAGAGCGCGCCTTGGGCGTCGGTGCCGAGTTGGAGCGTGACGGTGGAGGACGGGTTGAGTTTGGCGGGTTGGCCGTTCGGGGAAGGCGCACCGGCGCTGGCGAGGGTCAAAATCACTTCGCGCTCGGGGCGGTTGAAGCCCCATTTTTCCAAGTCGGCATTGGTGGGCGCGTCACTCATGAAACCCCCGGCATCTTTGGCGGCGAGGAGGCTGAGCTGTTCGAGCAAGCGTTGGACGACGGCGCGATCGGCGGGGAGCGTCTGTGGTCCGGACGCCGGGGCACCCCGGCGGACGATTTGCCAAGGGGCGTCGGCGGTGGTGGTGCCGGCGTCAATACGTTGCAGGGTGAGCGGCGGCTGGTTGGGGGCGGTGAGGGCAACGGCGGTGACGCTCGGGAGTTCGAATTCGAGGAGACGTTTTTCGCGGAGGCTGACTTGGGCGTTGCGCAGGGTTTCGACGAGGGCTGAAGGCACGGCGACCGTGAAGAGGGCCGCGCGGCCTTCGAGCTGGGCGTAGTATTCGACGGACGCGGACAGGTCTGGCGGCAGTGGAGCGTTGAGGGTTGAGGGTGGAAGGTTCGGAGTCGGTGAGCCGGCCGGCGGAACGGGTTCGCCGAGGAGGAGGGTTTCGCGTCGGTTGGTGCCCTCGAGGCTGATGCGGAGCGAGGGGGTGGTGGCGGGGAGAATCGCTGGCGGGGTGGCGGGGCTGAAGGATTTGACGCGGAGATTATTGAGGCCGGTGATCGCCAGATCGATGGCGGTTTTGCTGGCGCGCGCGTTGTTGATGATGGTGTCGAAGAGCCAGCGGTTATTCTCGCGGCGGATGCGGAGGCGCACGGCGCTCGATTGCACGAGGATCCCGTGTGCTTCGTAGACGGGCACTGTGAGGAGGGTATCGGCGCGGAGTTTATCGAGGCCGAGCGAAAGGCTGTCGGCGAGACCACGGGCGACGACGTGGATGCGTTCGCTGTCGGGGGAAAGTACATACAAACGATTGCCGATATTGGTGGCGTCGCCGATGCGCAGCGTGGTTGGGCGTTGAGCGTTGAGCGTTGTGAGCGGGTCGCCAGACGCGAAGGAGACGGTGAGTTTGGGGCGGTCGAGGCCGTAGTCGGCGAGGGACATGCTGTTGCTCGCGAGATCCTTGGCGCTGAAGCTGGAAACGTTTTCGAGGAGCTGGAGCTCGTGAATGATGCTGCTGACGGCGTGGGGATTGGCGGGCCACTCGAGGGGTTTGGTGAGCCACCACGTGTCGCCGCGACGGGCGAGGGCGAACGAGCCGCCCGGGGCGGTGCTGGTGACTTCTAGGGTTCGGATGTCGGCGGCCTCGGGGCCGAGCACGCGGCTGCGGGCGTCGCGGGCGCGAGGCTCCGTCAGCCACAGGCGCTCGAGTTTGAAGATAAAAAAGAACAGCGCGACGTTCAGGAAGACGAGGACGAGAGTGACTTTGGTGCGCATACAAAAAGTTTAAGTCGGAAGTTTAAGTTCAAGGACCGGGCGGCGCGAGTCGGGGGCGTTTGGTTTTTCTACGACTTGAACTGCTTACTTCAACGGGCGCGCGGCGCGCCTCAGCGCCGCCTCGCCCAATAGACCGCGAGGCCGAGGAGGGCGGCGAGGCCAGGGAGGAGGAAGAGGAGGGCGTAGCGAAGTTTCAAGAACACATCGGCGCTGAGGGAGAGCTGGAAGCGCTCGATGGGGCGGGCGGGGACGTTGAGCTGGGTGTCGCGGTCGACGGTCCAATTCACGGCGTTGAGGAAAATATTCAGATTGCCGGCGTTGACGATGCGGTTGTTCACGGGGAGATCGCCGCTGCCGAACGCGACGAGGCGACCGCCGCGGACGCTGAACGGCAGGTTGTCGCGGACGGCGAGACGCTCGGAGGCAACGATGACGCCGAGGCGGTTGGCGGGGTCCATGCCGGGGAGGGGACTAATGTCGATGCCGCGGTTGAAGCGGGGGAGTTGGCTGAGGTCGCGGTAGCTGACCTCGCCCCACGCGGACGTCGAGGTGGCGGCGACGGTCACGGTGTTGAGGCTGGTGCCGGTGGTGCGACCGGGGTCGGGGCGCACGGTGCGGGTGCGGCCGAGCAGGAGTTTGAATTGATAATTGATGAGGGTCTGGGTGATGGGGTGGGTCTTGTCGAAGGCGAGAATGACCAGCTCGCCGCTGTCGCTGACGTTCTCGGGGCCGGTGTCGAACACGAGGTCGTCGTCGACGAGGACGCCCCAGTCGAGCAAGAGGTCTTCGAGGCCGTGGGCGTAGCCGGGAGCGAGGAAGAGGAGGAGCCGGCCGGCCTGGGCCCGGAGGTATTCACGGAGGAGTTCCTGCTCGGCGGGGGTGTAGCGGCTTTGCGGTGCGACCGCGATGAGGAGCGCGGCATCGGCGGGGATCTTGCGGCTGACCGCGAGGTCGAGGCCGTCGACTTCGAAGTTCCGCACGCGGAGTTGATCGCGCGCGACGGTGAGGCCGCGGTTGCCGTCGGGTTCATCGGGGCGGAGTTCGCCGTGGCCGGCGAGGAAGTAGATTTTCTTGCGGGCGGGACTGGACACATCGAGGAGGGCGGCGGTGATGGCCTGTTCGCCGAGGAAGGCGGCGCGCTGCTTGTCCTTGTAGCGGTAGAGTTCGGCGAGGGGCACGGCGCGGCGGTTTTCGCCGCAGACGAGGAGGACCACGTCAGACTGTTCGAGGCCGAGGGCTTCGGCTTCGCGGCGGTTTTGATAAACGTCGAGGTATTTGACGGTGATCTTTCCGGCGGGATAGGCGTCGCTAGCGTTGGCGTATTCGCGGAGCAGGCCACGGACCTGAGTGTTCTCTTGGTCGTCGCCGACGGTGGCGACGATTTGCACGGGGCGGTCGAGTTGCCGGAGGTAGGAGAGGGTCTCGGGCGAGAGGGAGAAACTGCGATGTTGGGTGAGGTCGCGGCGCCAGTGGAGGTTGCGGGCGAGGTAGTTTAGGCCGCCGAAGAGCGTGAGGAAGAGCACGGCCTGCAGCACGAGATTGATGGTGCGGATCCAGCGGGCGGTACGGAAGCTGTCGGGGGAGGACAAGGCGGAGCGGAGTTAGCTGAGAGCTGGGAGTGGAGCGTTGAGCGTCAGGCGTTGGCAAGCGGTGGGCATGGAGTGCTGTGGCGGGTATGATTGGGTTCGGTCGCTCAACACTCAACTCTCCGCTTTCAACTTATGAATGCAGCAGTTTGGCTTCGACTCCGAGGATGCTGAAGATGAGGGCGAGGACGGTGCCGCTGAAATAGAACAGTATCTGGCGGGCGTCGATGACTCCGCGGGTGAAGTCTTCGTAGTGGGAGAAAATCTGGGCGTAATCGACGGCGGATTTGACCGGGGCGAAAATATCGCGGTTGAGCCACGTGGCATCGGCGAGAAAACGGACCCCGACGATCAAACCGGCGAGCATCGCGAAGCAGAGGATACCGGCGACGGATTGGTTGCGGGAAAGGGAGCTGGCGAAGACGCCGACGGCAATGAAGAGCAGGCCGGATACGGCGACGAAGAGGTAGCCGCCGATCAAGGGGCCCGAGTCGAGAAAGCGGGAGTCGCCGGCGAATTTTTTCAGGATGTAGAAAAATCCGCCGGTTGATGCCCACAGCGAAACGTACAGGAGGTAGGCGGCAGAGTATTTGGCGAGGACGACCTCTGTGGTCGTAACGGGAGTGGTGAGGAGGGTTTCAATCGTTCCCAGGCGGCGTTCTTCCGCGAGGCACTTCATCGTGAGGAGCGGGACGATAAAGAGGACAGGGAACCAGAAAATAGAAAAGAAAACGTGGGCGGGTGAGGTGTCCTGCGGGGTCTTGCTGTAGCTTTCAAGGATGCCGGTGAACATGAAACCCATGACGCCGAGAAACATGACGGCCGCGATGTAGGTACTCGGGTTGACGAGCAACATGCGGACTTCGTGACTGAGGAGAGTGAGGTAGTGTTTCACGAGGAAATGACCAATGACTAATGACCAATGTCTAATGTCTAATGACTAATGGCGGAGGCGCGCGGTTGGGCGGGCGACTGCGTGCGAAGGCGCGCGGCCAGAATGGGAGGGACGGTTGAGAATTGAATGCGAGCGATGATTATTGGTCATGAGACATGGGGCCTGCGGTCATTTCGCCGCAGGCTTGGGCGCGGCGACGGCATCCCAGCTGCGGCGAGTAGCGGCGAGAAAAACGTCTTCGAGGGTCGAGTGCACGCGGCTGAGTGAACGCACGCGCAAGTTTTGCGCGAGGAGGGCGCGCAGGAGAGGCTCGCCGAGTTCGTCCACGCGGTCGGTGGAGAGACTGACCGAGCGGAAGCCGGCGGCGTCGGGTTCGGTCTGCGCGGTGACAGTGAGGGTCGGTTCGACGAGGGCGAGGTGAGCCGGCAGCGACGTGAGATCGCCCGCCACTTCGAGTTGGTAGTGGGAGCCACCGAGGACTTCGCGGCGGAGATCAGTTGGCGTGCCTTGGGCGACGACACGGCCTTGATTGATGATCAGGACGCGGTCGCAGGTCATTTCGATCTCGGGGAGAATATGCGAGGAGATGATGACGGTCATGCGGCCGCGGAGGCTGGCGATGAGATCGCGGACGATGAGGATTTGATGCGGATCGAGGCCGATGGTGGGCTCGTCCATGATAATGACGGGAGGCTCGGCGAGGATGGCTTCGGCGATGCCGACGCGTTGGCGGTAGCCTTTGGAAAGTTGGCCGATGATTTTGTGCCGGACTCGTTTCAGGTCGCAGAGCTCGAGGACTTCGTCAATGCGCGGCCCGAGTTTGCGGCGGGAGACCTCTTTTAGGCGGCCGCGAAAATAGAGATACTCCGAGACGCGCATGTCTTCCGGGAGCGGATTGTTTTCCGGCATGTAGCCGATCTTGCGTTTGATCTCATCGGGCTGGTGAGCGACGGACAGGCCGCAGATCCGGACACTGCCGGACGTCGCCGGCAGGTAACCGGTGAGGATGCGCATGGTAGTCGATTTACCGGCGCCGTTGGGTCCGAGAAAGCCGATGATTTCGCCGCGAGCCACGGTGAAACTGATATCTGCGACCGCAGTGACCCCAGCGTAGGTTTTTACGAGGTGGGAGACTTCGATGGCGAGCGGCTGATCGGGCATGACGTGAGAGAGACGCGACTCTCACGAGTCGGTTCCGCGCGCTCAATGCTCAACTTGGTTTTTCGAGTGTCACCTCGCCGGCCCGGAAACGCTGGGTGCGCCCGTGGGCGTCGCGGAGGAGCAGGGCGCCCTCGTCATCGAGGCCGGTGACGGTGCCGGCGTGGCGGCGTCCGCCCTCGAGGAGGGCGATGGAGCGACCCCGCAAGACATCGAAGCGGTGCCAGAGGTCGGCGAACGAGGTGATGTAGCTGCCGTCGATGAAGTTTCGGTAGGCGAGGAAAATTCT
>CAMATV010000105.1 GCA_945861235.1 Opitutus sp. GAS368 | reverse complement strand
TTTCGGCCAACGTTCTTTGAGTTATGTCCATCTCGCTCGTTGCCGGTCTCGGCAATCCGGGCCGCGAATACGAAGCTACCCGCCACAATTTCGGCTGGGTGGTGCTCGATGCCTTCGCCAAAAAACACGGCCTCACTTGGAAACAGGTGGGGCAGTTTGAGGCGGAAATCGCGCGCTGGGACACCCCCGGCCGCACTCGCTGGCTGATCAAGCCACAGACGTTTATGAACGCCAGTGGCACGGCCGTCGGAGCCTTCGCGCGATTCTTTAAAATCGCGTCCACGGAGGTTGCGGCGGTCTACGATGACCTCACGATTGATCTCGGCCTCGTCAAGGTCTCGGTCACGGGCAGCGCTGGCGGTCACAACGGTGTCGCGAGCATGCTCGAGCACCTCGGCGACGGGTTTGCCCGTTACCGGCTCGGCATTGGGCCGAAGTTGCCCGCGCAGATGGAACTTACTGACTTCGTTCTCGGAAAATTCACTTCAGATCAACAGATTCTCTTAAATCAAAAACTCGAAACTCACGTGCAAGGCCTCGAACTGCTGCTCTCCCGCGGCACGGAGGCAGCCATGAATCAGCTCAATCGCAGAGACCCAAAATGAACGCTACCAAACGCAACTACCGCGCAACCTTCATCCTCGATAACCGTGGCAAGGAAGAGTCGGTTGACCAGATCCTTGACGGTGTAAAAAAAGTCATCGTCGACCTGCAGGGCGACGTCACGGCCGTGGAAAACATCGGCAAGAAGGACTTCGTCCGCGTGACCGACAAGAAGCTCACGGGTGCGACTTACGTCCACGTCAACTTCGCCGCTCCGGCGGCTGCGCCAGCCGAGTTGATCGAGCGCCTCCGGCTGAACAGCAGCGTCTATCGCACGTTTATCCAGTCTGCCTAACCAGCGTCCGGCGCTGCTTCGGTCATGCCTTCACTCAACAAAGTCTTGCTCATGGGCAATCTGACCCGCGACCCCGAGTTGCGCGTCACGCCCAAGGGCACGCCGATCTGCCAGTTCTCGCTCGCGATTAATCGCCAGTTCAAGATGGAGTCCGGCGAGACTCGTGAGGAAGTCATTTATGTGGATGTCGAGGCTTGGGGCAAACAAGGCGAGACGATCGCAAAGTATGTGACCAAGGGCCGCCCGCTGTATGTCGAAGGCCGTTTGCGCCTCGACCAGTGGGAAGACAAGAGCACTAAGGAAAAGCGCAGCCGCATGAAGGTGGTGCTCGAGCAATTTCAGTTCCTTGGCGATGGCCGTGCCGGTGCGGTGGGCGGTCCGGCCCAGGGCTCAGCGGAGCCGGGCATTGACCAGACAGTCTCACCCGAACGGCACGCTCCGCCGGCTCGCAGCGCGACGGCCAAGCCCGCCGCGCAGGAAAACCTCGACGAAGACGTGCCGTTTTAAGTCGTAATTACTCTTTATTGGAGCGGTTCCAGCAATGGATCCGTCGGCGGCAAGAGCCGTCGTGACACCCGCAAACAACTCACCGCGCTCCGGCGCAGATCGAACCCAACCTATTATGGCATCAACAGAAATTCTCCTCGTCAAACCCGTCGAAGGTCTCGGCGGCGAAGGCGATCAAGTCAAAGTCCGCGCCGGCTACGCCCGCAATTATCTGCTCCCGCGCAAAATCGCGGTGTCGCTCAATGCGGCGAACCAAAAGCACGTGGAGGCGCTCAAGAAGCGTCGCGTGGGCCGTGAGCAAGACGAACTCACCGCCGCGCAAGAGCTGGCCAAGAAGCTCGAGAAGATGAGCTTGGCTTTCGCCGTCAAGACCGGCGAGGGTGGCAAGATGTTCGGTGCCATCACGGCCACCGATGTGCACGACAAACTCACAGCCGCGGGGATCGTCCTCGAGAAGAAACGGATCCACCTGCACACTCCGGTGAAGACCCTCGGCAAGCACACCGTGAAGGTGAAACTTCATGCCGACGTTTCAGTCGAACTGAACTTCGACGTCGTGTCTGAAAATCCGATCGAGCCGGTCGCCGCCGAGGCACCCAAGCCCGAGTTCAAGCGCTACGACCGCCCGGAGCGGAAGTAATCAACGGCCCTTTGGTTCGCGAAATTTCGAGGGCCGCGTCCACCCATCGGACGCGGCTTTTGTTTTTTTTGTGAGCCGATTGTTCAAACCAACTGTTGCCGCGCTGCCGTCCTCTATTTTGACTCATTCGTTCGCGCATGGTCGAAGACGCACCCCATAAATTCCGACGTTCCGAGGCCCCCACGGGTGGTGTTGGACGTTCCTTGCCGCACAGTCTCGAGGCGGAGGAATATCTGTTGTCTTGCTGCCTGCTCGATGGGGCCGACGTGCTCTCGCGTTGTCTGGAAGCGCGCATTCGGCCCGAGTCATTTTACGACCCGAAGCACGGGGTGATCTACGAGGTTTTGGTCAATCTCTACAATAGCCAGAAACCGATTGAAGTTTCGGTGGTGGCCGAGGAGTTGAAGACTTCGCGACAACTCGATACCGTCGGTGGCTACGCCTTCCTTGCGCAAGTGAGCAGTCGGATTCCGACCACCGCGCAAGCGGGGTATTTTATCGAAAAAGTCCGCGAACAGAGCCTGCTGCGCGAAATTATCCGTTCGGCTACCGGTGCGGTGGAGGATTGCTACGGGTTTTCGGGCGGCATCGACGAATTCGTGGACCAGATCGAATCGCGAATTTTCACGGTGACGCAAAATCGCGTGAGTGAAAGTGCCAAGCAGATGCGCGAGCCCACGCGCGAGGCGATGAACGTCATCACGAAAATGATGATGAAAAAGGGCGAACTAACGGGAGTGTCTTCGGGTTTCAAGGATCTCGATGCGCTCATGTGGGGTTTCCAGCGCCAGGAAATGATCATCCTCGCGGCTCGTCCTTCGATGGGGAAAACCTCGCTCGCGCTCAACTTCGCCGAAGCCGCCTCCCTGCCGCATCGTGGGCCGGGGGTTGCGAGTTTGATTTTCTCCCTCGAAATGAGCGCCTCACAGCTCGCGCTGCGTATGCTGTGCTCGCGAGCGCGAGTAAACATGAAGCTGCTCCGAGACGGATTGCTCTCGAAGAACGGCGATGAGCAAAACCGGCTGGTCCAAACCGCCGACGAATTCTCCAAGGCCCCCATTTTTATCGACGATTCCAGCGCGCTTTCGATCATGCAGCTCCGCGCCAAGGCTCGGCGCATTCACTCCCGCACGCCGCTCGGATTCATTATTGTCGACTATCTCCAGTTGCTGAGCCCGACCGACAGCAAGATGCCTCGTGAGCAGCAGGTCGCCGAAGCCTCACGTGGACTAAAATCACTTGCGAAGGAACTGAACGTGCCGGTCCTTGTATTATCCCAGCTCAACCGCGCTTCAGAAAAGGAAAACCGCACGCCGAAATTGGCCGACTTGCGTGAATCCGGCTCGATTGAGCAAGATGCCGACGTTGTTCTTATGCTGGCCCGCCCGCGCGACGCCGACGAAAAATTCCAAGTAGCCGCCGACTCGGCCGAGTTAATCGTTGCCAAGTCCCGAAACGGACCAGTAGGAGAACTCAAGCTCACTTTCCTTCGAGATATCACCCGCTTTGAAAACTATCATCAGTAACCCTATGCGTAGGGTCACCTCCTCAATCGTCGCCATTCTCTTGTTGTTGGCTGCGGGTGGAACTCCGGTCCGAGCACAAGCTCCTGGCCAGAACCAACCTGAACAACCGCAACAACCGACCCCAGTCTTCAAGGCCGGCACGGTTACGATCAAGTTTGTGGGGACGGCCAACGTTAATGAGCAGGTCGTGCGCGCCAACATGCAGGTCCGGGAGGGGGGCGAGTTCGACGCCAACATGCTCGACCGCGATCTGCGCTCGCTCTACCGCACGGGTCTTTTTGAACTGATCGAGTTCAAACAGGAACCCGGAGAGGCGAACACCCTGAATCTCGTGGTCGAGGTCACGCCAAAGTATCGCATCCTTGCGGTCAAGTTCGAGGGCAACCAAAAGATCAAGAGCAACCGCCTCGAAAAGGAGGCCAAAACCCGGCCCAATTTCGCGCTCGATGAACGCCAGGTGAAGGACGACGCGAGCAAGCTGATCGAGTATTACCAAAAGGCGGGTTACAATCAGGTCTCCGTCACGTACTCCATTGATCGAGATCGGGTGGGTGGATTCGGCACGGTCATCTTCAAAATAAAAGAAGGTGCCAAGGTGAAGATCACCGATATTCGCTTCGTCGGGAATGCCCGGGTAAAATCGAGTAAGTTGAAAGGTGAGATGGAGACGAAGAAATGGTGGATGTTCTCTTGGCTCACGGGTTCGGGCCGTTTCAAGGATGACCAGTTCGAAGACGACTTGGACAAGCTTCGGGACTATTATCGCGAGCAGGGCTACCTCGATGTGGATATCCCGCAAGACACCGTGGTGTTCAGTTATCCCAGTCCCGACAAGCTCCTCATCACGGTGTCAGTCACCGAGGGTCGCCAATACCGGGTCGGGGAGATCAATTTTACGGGTAACAAGCTTTTTGCCACCACGCTGCTCAAGCGGGTTGCGCGCATTCGCAGTGGCATGGTCTTTGTGCCCTCCCTGCTTGATAAGGACACGGAGCGCGTCGAGGATTTTTACGGTAAAGACGGGTACCTACAGACCAACGTCCGCATCCTCCGCAAGCCGAATGTCACGACCGGAAACATCGATATCGATTACCAGGTGCAGGAAAGCGAGAAATTCAACGTCGAGTCGATCGTGATCGAAGGTAACACTAAGACCAAGAGCACGGTCATCCTCCGCGAACTCGTCCTCGGTCCCGGCGATGTCTTCAGTAAAGTGATGATGAAAATTAGTAAACTCCGGCTGGAGAATACGCGTTTTTTCGAGGACGTGAACGTAACCGATCAGGAAACAAATATCCCAGGGCGTCGCAATATGCGGATTGCGGTCAGGGAGGGGCGCACCGGCAATCTGACCTTTGGCGCCGGCTTCAGTTCGCTTGAGCGCGCGACGCTCTTCGCCGAAGTCTCCCAGTCAAACTTCGATATCTTCAACCGGCGCTCGTTCTTTCAGGGCGATGGCCAAAAATTCCGCCTGCGTCTGCAGCTTGGTTCGCTCTCCAGCGAGGCTGTGCTGTCCTTCGAAGAACCCTGGCTCTTCCAAAAAGCGCTCTCGCTCGGTTTCAGTATTTTCCGCAGCAGTTCTGACTACAACAGCTCGTTCTACAGCCAGGTAGAAACCGGAGCTGAAATCTACCTCCGCAAACGTCTCTTTGAACTCGTCGAAGGCAAACTGGCCTACACCTATAAGATCGTTAATATCAAAGACGTCTCATCGTCAGCCTCGTCGATTATCCGATCCCTTGAAGGTAACAACGCCCTTTCGGAAATCAGCTTCCAGCTCCTCCGTGATACGCGTGACAAGATTATCAACACCACGGCCGGCAACCGCATCGAAATCAACACCGCCATCGCCGGTGGACCCTTGGGCGGCAGCAAAATCAATAATTACTACAGCGCCGAATTCCGCGGCTCGCAGTTTTTCCCGGTCTTTGAAACGCAAACCCAGGTGCTCGCGCTCCTCGCTCGCGGGGGTGTGATCCAAAATTTCGGAGACAGTCCCGACGTGCCGTACTACAGCAAGTATTACCTCGGTGGACCCACGACCCTGCGGGGCTATGAATTTCGCGATGTTGCTCCGCGCGACACCTTCAATGAACCGATCGGCGGCAAGACCTATGGGTTCTTCAGTGCCGAATATTCGTTGGATATCGTAAGCCCGATTCGGGCGGCGGTTTTCTATGATGCCGGGTTCGTCAACCGCAATGCCTTCGACTTTAATCCTCGCGAGTACGCCGACAACTTTGGCTTTGGTTTACGCCTCTTTGTGGCTGGTGCCCCGTTGAGCCTCGATTTCGGTATTCCCATCAAGGGGCCCAAGGACGCGAAGAAGGGCAACCAGTTCAATTTTTCCTTTGGCACGCGCTTCTGATTCTGTTTCTTTTCAACCTTTCGTTTTCAAAATCACCCATGAAGAAATCTATCCAAACCCTCATTACGCTCGCTGCTTTCGGCGCGCTATCTCTCGCGGCAAACGCCCAACCGGCGTTCAAACTCATGGTCGTCGACATGGCCAAGCTCTACGACGGTCATTACAAAACGGTTGAGCAAAACGCCAAGATTCAGGCCGACGACGCCAAGGCGCAGGAAGAAGTCGATAAGATGAACAAGGAGGGCAACACCCTCGTCGAAGAATACAAGGGCCTCAACGACCAGTCGAATAACCCTACGCTGACCGCCGAGGCGAAGGGCAAGGCGCAAAACGAAGCGCAAAAGAAACTCGAGGGTATCCAGACCAAGCAGCGCGAAGTTCAGGGCTTTATCCAGAACACCCGCAATTCGCTCAGCCAGCGTCTCAATACCTTTCGCAGCCTCATGCTTGAGGAAATCAGCAAAATTGCGACCGTAGTCGCCAAGGCTAAGGGCGGCACCGTTCTCCTCGACAAAGCCGGTCCCACCGGGATCGGCATCTCCGGCTTGGTCTATGCGGATCCCGGTTACGATATCACCGATGACGTGATGAAGGAAATCAACAAGGACCGCCCGGCCAGTGCGCCCGCGGCTCCCGCGGCCGCACCGGCTGCTGGGATTACTGTCCCGGGAATCGCTCCGAAGAAATAATTTCGGCTGCGCTGGAAAACCGCTGCAAAAGCCTCGCTCTTCGAGCGGGGCTTTTTTGTGGCTGATCGCTTTGGCGCTCCCTCTGCCGATGCGGACCACAAAGCTGAATTGCCCCGCGCGATAAATTCCTCACGGTGCCATCCATGCAGGTTTCGTTTTCCTCCGCCGACATCGTTGGCATCACGCAGCCATTAGCCATCCGGGGCGAGACGAGCGAAGTCGTTCGCGGGCTCGCTTCGCTCGCGGCCGCAGGTCCCGGGGATCTCTCTTTCCTCGGCAACCCGAAATACAAATCCGAGGTCCCTGCCACGCGTGCCTCGGTGGTGCTGTTGCCGGTCGGTTATTCCGGGGAGCCTTCACCCGGTCAGCTCTTCCTGTTGGTGGAAAACCCTTCCGTCGCGCTGGCTCGCGTTTGCGCCCGGATCGAGCGGTTGCTTTGGCCTGCGCCGTTGGCGGGCGTCCACCCGTCGGCCGTGGTGGCACCGGGGGCCATGATCGCCCCGACCGCCACGATCGGGCCGCTCTGCGTGGTTGAGGCTGGGGCTCAGATCGGTGAGCGCGTTCACCTGCAGGCCCAGGTCTTCGTTGGCCGCGAGGCCCGCATCGGCGACGACAGCTGGCTGATGCCGGGCGTTGTGCTCGCGAGCGAATGTGTGCTGGGGCGACGCGTTCGCGTGCAGCCCGGCGCCGTGATCGGGTCTGACGGATTTGGCTACGAATTTTCCCAAGGCCGCCACGAGAAGGTCCCTCAAGTGGGGCACGTCGCGGTCGGCGACGATGTTGAGATCGGAGCGAACAGCACGATTGACCGCGCGCGCTTTAGTCGCACCGAGGTGGGCGAAGGCACAAAAATTGATAACTTAGTTCAGATCGCCCATAACGTGGTGATCGGTAAACACTGCCTCATTTGCGCGCAGGTTGGGATCTCGGGCAGCACCCAGCTCGCCGACTTCGTGGTGCTGGGCGGACAGGCTGGCCTCGCGGGTCACCTCGCCATTGGAAAAGGGGCCAAGGTTGGTGGTGGGGCGGCCGTGACGGCTGACGTGCCGGCGGGAATTTGCGTCAACGGGTCCCCCGCGATACCGCTGCAGCTTGAGCGTCGCCTGGTCGTTCTACAGCGAAGACTGCCTGACTTGTTCAAACGTGTCGATGCGATCGAGGCACGGATTGAGTGAGTCAGCCGCGGCCGGAAGGGCCCGCGTTGCGGGGATTCGTGTGGATGGTTGCGTGACGCAGAAAAGTCTTCCGCCGGGCGCGGTTCGTCCCCACCTTCGCGCTTTATGAGCGAAACGCGGCTGAAAATTTTCACGGGCAACTCCAATCGTATCCTCGCCGAGGAAATGTGCCGCTCCATTGGCGAGCCCCTGGGCGAGGCCACGGTCACCAGTTTTCCGGACGGCGAGTCCTTCGTGAAAATCAACGAGAACGTCCGTGGGCACGACGTTTTCATCATCCAATCGACGTGCCCGCCGACGAATCATCACCTCGTCGAGTTGCTCATTATGATCGATGCGGCCCGACGCGCGTCGGCGCAGCGGATCACGGCGGTTTTGCCATTTTACGGCTACGCGCGCCAGGACCGCAAAGATCAGCCCCGCGTTCCGATTACGGCCAAGCTCGTCGCCAACCTCCTCGTCGCCGCGGGTGCGACCCGTATCCTAACAATGGATCTGCACAGTCAGCAAATCCAAGGTTTTTTCGACATCCCGGTTGATCACCTGTTTGCGTCACCGGTCTTCTTTGAACATCTGGCGAAAACGAAACGCGACAATCTGGTGGTCTGCTCGCCCGATGTCGGTGGCATGAAGATGGCCGCCGCCTATGCGGACGTGCTCGGTGCCGGCCTCGCATTGGTGGCGAAAAAGCGCATCAGCGCCACCAAGGTCGAAGCCATCAACGTCGTTGGCGAAGTGGAGGGATGCGATGTGCTGCTGGTGGACGATATTACCGAGACGGCCGGCACCCTGTGTGCGGCCGCGAAGATCCTCCGCGAACACGGAGCGCGCAGCATCCGGGCGGCAGTCAGCCACTGTATCCTGAACGAAGTCGCCATCGAGCGCCTCAAGAGCGGTCTCATCGACGAGCTCATTACGACCAATTCCACTCCCGTGAACACGCACGGCCTGCCCATCACCGTGCTCAGCATCGCGCCGTTGCTCGGTCAGGCCATCCAACGCATCAACAGCAATGAAAGCGTGACCAGTCTCTTTCGGATCAAAGGATTTTGAACCGCCCCTTCCCGTGAAACTGAGTGGAACCGTCCTTGGCCAACCTTACACGCAGGCTCGTACAGTGGAGCTGCTCCCAGAAACATCTCTGATTATCCCTTGGTCGTTCGTTCTTTAATGAAAGCCTTTTCCCTTCGTCGCCTGCTGATTGCTGCCCTGCTGTTCGGTGGTGCGCCCGCTGGGGTAGCGGCTTCGAAAAGCACGAAAAAATCCCAGGCGGTC
>CAMATV010000104.1 GCA_945861235.1 Opitutus sp. GAS368 | reverse complement strand
TGTTCGGTCGGGATGCGTCCGCAGCTGCCCACGCACACGTCGGCGGGGCGTCGCCCAATCATCTCCGCCTTGCTTTGCAGACCGTGACGTTCCACCAACGAATGGTTCACGGTGGTGTAGCGGCCGGCGGCGTCTTTGATGAAAAAGGCGATGTCTGGCGTGTGATCGAACAGCTCCTCCAGCAGCGCGCGGTCGATGCCGGCCGCCGCAAGAACGGCGACTTTGGGTGCCGAAACGGTGGAATCGGGCGTCACGTGTTCGGGGGCTGCGGTGCTAGGCCGATCGAGCTGACCCAACTCTCAAGAATCAGCATTTGAAAAGTGTTCATGAATAACGATCGGTCGTTCTAAAAAAAGAGCCAACCAGGCGGTAGAGGAATGCTCGGAAACAAACGGGCATTCGGGAGCGGGTAGCGAGACGGAAGTGAGCCAATTTGCGATCGCACGCTCGGTGTTTCTTGCTGTCACGGCCAAAATCCGATTTCGGGGCGGGGGCTGATAGGAACCTGGATTCTCGGAGGGATGGGATCCGGGAGCTGTTTATAAAGAGGGTCACGGGTGGAAACTCACCGACATCACCGCCCAGTGCGAAGCGCTCGCCACCGACGCCGCCAAAGGCTGGACCTACGTCGACTATCTGCGCCGCCTACTCGAAGGTAACATGAAGGTCACCTATCTCGCCGGATCGAACCGGGAGTGCCACTCGCACGAACGCGAGAGTTGAACTGTGCACGCGCCGACCTTTCTTACCGTCCATGAGTCTGTGTCCATGAGCCTGACCCTGAAAGAACCCTACGCCGAGACACGCCAACTGCCCCGCGAGCAAGCGGCCGAGCTGATGGACCTGCTATTGATCGATACATTCAGCGCACCCGACCCGGCGATTGAGGAGGCATGGGGCCGTGAAATCGACCGGCGGCTCGCCGAACTCGAGAGCGGCCAGGTCGAAAGTATCCCCGGCGAGCAGGTCATGGCGGAAGTGCGCAAGATCGTCGGCCTGTGATTAGCGCCCGTTTTCACCCGGAGGCACGGACCGACTTGTCGCGCCCTTTCCGCGTCGTGGACAAACCCCTACGTCGGCACTTCAGCGAGACTTGCCCTTACGCGATCCTCTACGTCGAGCAGCCCGAGCACATCGCTATCTACGCCGCGCCCACTGCAAATGCCGCCCCGGTTACTGGCGCAAGCGTCTGCACTGACGGCCGCCGGTTGCTCCTCCCGTTAGCCGCCAAAAACGCCACGGTCCCCCCGTGACCGCCGCGCTCATCCTCGACTCCCACGCGCACTCCCGCTCGTGTGCGCGCGGGCCGAAAACCTCGTCGAGGAGTTTTTTTTCACCGGTGAAACGCGCGCCCAGAAATCGCGCCGCAAGTCGCTGGGACAGCCGAACGGGGGTCAGCTGACCCGTTCGGCTGGGTCCACGTCCGAGTGCAAAGTACACAGTTTGACCCCTTTGGCTTGGCCTTGAGCGTTTTTTGGAGGAACGTAACAGAGGAATACTACTCCGGCACGGTGGCCGTGAGGGTTGTTCCGCTCTTGGGGGCGCTCTTGATTTCGACGCGACCGCCGAGGCGTTTCATCCGCTCGCGCATCCCCTGTAGTCCGAAGTGACCTTCCTTCGGGCCCTCCACGGTGGAGGGATCGAAGCCGACCCCGTCGTCGCGAATCACCAGTGTGACGGCGTGCAGGGCGAAGCTCAGGTGCAATTCGACCCGCGCGGGCTGCGCGTGTTTGAGCGCGTTCGTGATGCCCTCCTGCGCGAGCAGCAGGAGATTACCGGCGACAAGATCGGTTAACGCGCGCTGCTCGCCCTCGATCGCGACAGTAATCTCGACCGTCAAACCGGCGCTGCGATCGGTGGCGATTTCCTGCAACGCTTCGGCCAAGGTGTTTTTCTCCAGCTGAGTCGCCCGGAGGTTCCAAATGCTGCGGCGTAAATCTTCGCGACTGCGGTTGAGAAGCTGCCGGGCGAGGGCGAGATGCTGTTGGCTGCGCTCCGGCGCTTTGCTTTGCAGGGCCCCGGTGGCTTCGAGCTGAAATGCGAGGCCCGTCAGCGATTGCTCCGTCGTGTCGTGCAAATCGGCCGCGAGCCGGTTGCGTTCGCGAAGGGTGGTTTCGAATTCCACGGCGGCATCCCGGCGGGCGCGCATTTCGTCGGCGAGTTGCGTGCTGCGCAGCGTGACCTGCCGGCGGAGCAGGGCGACCCAGGCGAGGAAAATGAGGACCACGACCGCCGCGATCCCCAGCGCGGTTTCGAGGCGCTCGGGGGTCCACCACGAGGCAGTGGCGATAATCTCGACGTCGGATGGCGCGCGTAACAACAACCGCAGGCCGATGGGGCTCGGCCAATTTACGACCGGCAGAGACTCGGAATAAATCAGGTCGCAGACCCCGCTGACGCGCAGCACACTGGCGTGCCGGAGCGAGGCGAGGAATTTGGGATCAGGTGGCTCGGAAAATTCCGCCGGCACGAGCACGCCATCGCTCTCAAGATTCAGGCGGATTGGTTCGCCCAGTTTGCGGTCGATGCTCACCAGGGTGCCCCGCAAGGCGACGAGGAAATCGTCGAAATCCTGTGTCGGGGGCGCATTGGTCCGTGGTTCGCTGACCACGGCCTGTTGGCGGGTGATCTCCACCGGCTGGACCGGTTCGCCATGGTCGAGCCGGCGAAAAAGAGCTTCCGTCATCTCGGCGCGATTGCGCTGGAGTTGGAAAAAACCGGTCGCCTCGACGAAATCGCCGGGCTCAAGGCCGGCCGTTTGGTGGGTGTTGATGCGCAGGCCTTGTTTGTCCGCCTGGAGGTAGAAATATTGTCCCGGCTTGCAGAGCGTAACGGTGCCACGGACCCGCCGCCGGTGCCCATCCGAGCCCTGGGCGGAAAACGCCGTCGCCTCGGCTAACGACAATTCGGGGGCGGCGAAGGCGTCGGCCACGGCCGCGTGCACGATGTGCAAATCACCCGGATCGTTGGTGTAGATCCGGACGCCGAGGAACTGCCGGCGAGAATTAAAGTAGGCGCGAAACACACCGGTGAGCGAGACCGCCGAGTCGATCAGGTTGGTCGCGGCGAAAGGACTGTCGTCCGAGAGCACAAACGTAAACGGACCAGTCGGCGTTGAGACCAGGAGCTTGAGTTCGGAGTGATTGCCTCTCGGCAGGCTTGCCGCGCTCTGCACGATCCCCGAGATCGTGACGCGCTGGCTGTCGTGCAGCCCGGATTCTGATCCCAGATAGGCGAGGTGCCGGGCCGGCGGAAGTTTGGCCCGACCGACGATGCGCAAACGTGCGATGGTAATGGTGGGAGCGAAGCGTCCCTCGTGGGTGTGGCCCTCGATTTCCACCACGTCGCCGACTCGCGCCTGGCCGACCGAGGTCTCGGCCTCACTGGAGGGTGGGGCGGCCACCCAAATGCCGGTGCCGTCGTCCACCGTGAGCCGGCCGGGCGCGTCCGAGGGCACCAGCGTGACCACTGCTTTCACGTGCACGGGCAGGCCGCGGGCGGCTTGGCTTTCGGAGAGCGCGCGAACCGCTGCGCAGGTGGTTAGCAGCACCGGTTCCTGCGCCTGCACGCTGGTTGCGGCCTGCCAACAGAGGAAGAAGAGGAGAAGCGCCCGGAGCACGCCGCTTCATCGCAGTCAGGATGGCGCTGGGCAAGCGTCGGTGTATGGCTCGTTCGGGTGATTGCGCTCGATCTCCGATTTGGGCATGATGTCAGGCTCATGGCTCAATCGCACAGCATTCGGATTCTCTTGGTGGACGATCATTCGGTCGTGCGAATGGGACTAGCGGCGGTGTTGAGCCTGGATGAAGAACTGACGGTCGTGGCGGAAGCGGAGGATGGAACGCAAGCCCTCGAGAAATTCCGCGCGGAATGCCCGGATGTCACGTTGATGGATGTGCGGATGCCGGGAATCGGCGGGCTGGAAGCGCTGCGTTCGATTCGCGCCGCATCGCCGGCTGCGTGCGTGCTCATGCTGACGACGTCTGAGTTGGACGAAGACGTGCAGCGGGCGATCGCAGCAGGTGCGGCGGGTTACCTGCAAAAAAGCGTCACGCGGGAAGAATTGGTGCGGGCGATCCGGCACGTGCACGCGGGCAATCGCTACATGCCGGAGGCGATGCAGCGCCGACTCGCCCAACTGGCGAAACGAAAACACGTCTCAAGTCGCGAAATCGAAGTGCTCGATGGCATGCGCCGTGGTCTCTCCAATCGTGACATCGCGTTGGCCCTCTCGATCAGCGAACACACCGTCAAGGCGCACGTGAAAGCGATTTTGCAGAAGCTGGAGTCGGCTGATCGCGCCGAAGCGGTCGCCCGCGGTTTCGAGCAGGGGTTGCTCCGTGTGGATGGGCAATAGCTGCGGCGACGGCGCTTTGGCCGAGGGGTATAGCTCTTTCGGGCGATAGCGTCCCCGCGGCGATTCGCGTAGAATCGTCTGCTTTCACATCCACGGTGCGCTCACGCGTGCCGTTTCCCCCGCCCGCACTACCCTCAACGTCCGCAGCTCAACGCGTTAGCCGTCCTCTCCGTCCAAACCCACTACCCATGAAGAAAATTCTCCACCGTTCCTCCGCGACTGCCCTGGTCGCGTCGCTCGCGATCCTCGCGAGCGCTGCCTGGGCTCAGCAGGCTCCGGCCGCCGCCTCGTCTCCTGCTGCCTCCGCGAAAAAAGCTCCCGCCACTCCGACGGCCGCTCAGGTCGCCACCGGAGCAACCGAGGACGATCAGGTCCTGGTCCTCACCCCCTTTGAAGTCGCGGCGTCCTCGGACACGGGCTATGGCGCCGTGACGACGCTCGCGGGCAATCGGCTCAACACGGATCTGCGCGACATCGGCAATGCCGTGACCGTCATCACCAGCCAGTTCATGAAGGACATCGGGGCGACCAGCAACGAGACGCTCCTCCAATACACCATCGGCACCGAGGTGGGTAACATCCAAGGAAACTTCGCCGGCGTCGGCGACTCCGCCTCGCTGAACGAGTCGGGCCGCTTCGCCAATCCCAATCAGAACACGCGCGTCCGCGGCCTCACCGCGGCCGACAACACCCGCGACTTCTTCCTCACTGACATTCCGTGGGACGGCTATGCGGTCGACCGCGTCGAACTCCAGCGCGGCGCCAACTCCATCCTCTTCGGCCAGGGCAGCCCCGCCGGTATCATCAACACCGGCATGAAGCAGGCGACGTTCAAGAACACGAACGAGACCGACATCCGGGTCGGCAGCTTCGGCACCTTCCGCACCTCGCTCGACCTGAACCGCGTGCTGCTGAAAAACCAGCTCTCGTTTCGCGTTCTCGGGGTCTACAACGACGAAAAATTCCAGCAGGAGCCCGCCTATAATCTCGACCGTCGTCTCTTCGGCGCGATGCGTTACGAACCCGCCTTCCTGAAAAAAGGCTCCGCGCGCACGATCCTGAAGGCCAACGTCGAATTCGGCGCCATCAGCAGCAACCGCCCGCGCACGCTCCCGCCCATCGACCGCATCACGCCGTGGTTCGCCACCGGCACCTACCAGGGACGCTTCACCGACGGCTCCGCCCGGACGTTCAACAATCTGAACCGCGAGACCTTCAACCCCTATCAGATGCAGGACGACAACACCGGCCGCCCCAATCACGGCCAGCAGCGCCCGAGCATCAACGGCGGCCCGGACGCCGGTAAACCCAATCCCGCCTACAATCCGTGGGTCGGTAACTTCGCCCAAGCTTTCGGCGGCCCGCTCGCGTATTTCTCCGGCAACGGTGCGCCCACGTTCATGGTGTCCGAGTCGCGCACGACCCGCGGCATCGGCCCCAGCGGCGCGATCGACGGCGGCATCGGTGGTCTCCCGTTCAACCGGCAGGGTGGCGTCGCCACCCAGGCGGCCTACGCCCGTGCGGCCCGCCTGCCCTTCGCGGAATTCGGCGTCTACAAGAACAACAATCTCACCGACGGCTCCGTCTTCGATTTCTACAACAATCTCATCGACGGTTCCAATAAACGCGAGTGGCAGAACTTCCGCGCGTCGAACGTCAGCCTCGCCCAGACGTTCCTGAAGGACAAAATCGGCTTCGAGGCGACCTACAACAAGGAGTTCTACAAGAACGGCCAGCTCGCCCTCCTCAGCGGCGACAACCAGGCGATTTACGTCGACCTCAATAGCGTTTACTCCGACGGCACCAACGCCGGTCTCAACGGCGAACCGTTCCAGGACGGCACGAAGAATCCCAATGTCGGCCGCCCGTTCATCAGCGACAGCTGGCAGGGCGGCAACAATTCCGCGAAGACCGACCGCGAATCCGGCCGTATCACCGTTTTCGGCACGCACGACTTTGATCGCGAGGGCTCGACCCGCAACTGGCTCACGCGCTTCGCCGGTCGCCACACGCTCACCGGTCTCTACAGCCAGGATCGCCAGAAACGCGACAGCCGCAGTTGGCAGCGCGCCGCGATTCTCGACCCGGCCTACCGCACTCTCATCGGTGCCCCGGCGGCGATCAAATTCACCGACAACTTGCTGGCGGTGAACCCGGTCATTTACCTCGGGCCCTCGCTCGCCGGCCGCACGTCGGCCAGCGGTCTTACCATCCCGCGGACCACCGAGGTCGCGACGGTGTCGACGGCCAACATCCGCATCTTCGACTCGACGTGGGCCGCCCGGCCCGGCGTCGATCCGGCGGCCGCGTGGGACAACCCCTACTTTATCGCCGGCGATGCCCGCCGCGTTTCCACCCAGTCCGAGAATCCCGCGAATTACGTCGGCTGGCGTAATGCCTCCTTCGCCGTCACCGATTCGGAGCAGGGCAATCGCGACGCGCTCACGACGAGCGCCAACCTCACCCGTTCCCGGGTGTTCTCTCGCGTGGCCGTCTGGCAGGGGCATTTCTGGAACAACGCGGTCGTCGGCACCTACGGCATCCGCCGCGATGTGGCTCAGGCATGGGCGTTTTCGCGCAATGCCAACGGCAGCCCCGGCTTCGGCCAGGTCGATCTCGGGTCCACCTTCCGGCTGCCTGATGTCGCGCAGAATCGCCTCGAAGTGACTTCGAAGTCGTGGAGTGCCGTCGCCCACCTCAACCGTTTCATCAAGGGTGAACGCCTTCCGGTGAACGTCAGTTTCTTCTATAGCAAATCGGAGAACTTCCAGCCGGCCGCCAACCGCGTCGACCTCTATGGCACGCCCATCTCCGCGCCGGAAGGCCAGACCACCGACAAGGGTGTCCTGATCGAAACCAAGGACGGGCGCTTCTCCGTCCGCGTGAACCGCTACGAGACCGCCGCGCGCAACGCCGGCAGCAGCGGCCTTGGCGGCGCGTGGTTCCTCGGCACTTCGCAGGCGTGGGCCGGCAATTGGGCCAATATTTTTGAATTCGATCTCGGTGGCTCGACGCTCCCGACGCAGGGCCAAGGCGATCAGGGGCGCTATAACTACAGCCCCGGTCCCGGTGAAACCCAGGATCAGGCCGCCACCCGCGAGCGGGCCGCAGTCGGCGCGTGGCGCGCTTGGCAGAAGAAGATCGACCCGCGCTTCTATAAAGCCTGGGGCATCGCTTTCGATCCCAACGTCGCGCCGATCAGCCAGCTCCGCGGCGACCTTGGGGCCAGCACCCCGAACGGTTTCACGCTCACCGAAGACAGTCTTTCGAAGGGCTATGAAATCGAAGTCACGGCCCAGGCCACCCGCAACTGGCGTTTCAGCGCCAACGCTGCCAAGACCGATGCGCGCCGGGCGAACATCGGTGGCGCTGCGCTCGCCGACTTCGTCTCCAAATACGAAGACGCGCTCCGGAACACGGCCGCCGGCGATCTCCGGATCTGGTATGGCGGTGCGGGCAATGACACCGCGCTCTTCCAATGGAACAGCAACGTCGGCTCCGAGTTCACCTCCCGGAAACTTCAGGAGGGCACCAACGTCCCCGAGCTGCGCGAATGGCGCTTTAACGCGATTACCAACTACGACATCTCGGAAGGTCGCTTCAAAGGCGTGAGCATCGGTGGCGGCCTGCGCTGGCAGGACACGGTCGTGATCGGCTATCGGCCGATTGCCGGCAAGACCGCTAGCGAAGTGAGCTTCGACATTGCCGACCCGTATCGTGGTCCGACCGAGACCAACATCGACCTCTGGCTCGGCTATGGCCGGAAGAATGTCTTCCGCGGCATCGACTGGCGCGTGCAGCTCAATGTCCGCAACGTCGGGCAGCACGACAGCCTGATCCCGATCACCACCCAGCCCAACGGCGTCCCCGCCGGCTTCCGGATCGCCCCGGTGGAAACGTGGAGCGTGTCGAACGTCTTCAAGTTCTAAGCCTACGATTGGGTTTCGCCGCCGATCGAGCCCGGTCGGCGGCGGGCCTTTGTCAAACCAAGCCCCCGTTTCACCCTGGGGGCTTGGGCGGGGAAAGATGCATCATTCAGCCTGCTCGATCCCCCCCCCCTCCACCCTACTTCGTTTTCCCATGAACCCTCCCGCATTCCTCACCCGGTCGACCCGTCATGGGCTCGGCCTTCCCGCCGCAGCTCTGCTGCTCGCCTGCGTTGTTTGCACCGTCACCGCCCAGACCGCTCCCGCCGCCAAGCCTGCGACGGAGGAGGCGATCGTCCTAACGCCCTTTTCGGTCTCGGCCTCACAGGACAAAGGCTACCGCGCCTCGAACTCGGTCTCCGGCTCGCGCATCGATACACCGATCAAGGACCTGCCTTTTGCGTTGCAGGCCTTCACGTCCGATTTCATCACCGACCTCAACCCGCACGAGTTGTTTGATGTCATCCGTTATTCGCCCGGCGTCACGACCCGCAACGGTGATTTCGCCGCGGGCAACGCCGGCAACTATGCCATTCGCGGGTTCGGGACCGGTTCGAATCCGCTGCGCAACGGTTTTGCGGGACCGCCCATCGTCGACTCCGTCAACGTGGCTCGGATCGAGGTGGTCAAGGGACCGGCCTCGTTCCTCTACGGCCAGCTGGCCCCGGGCGGCCTGGTGAACATCATCACCAAACGGCCGCTTTCGTATAAACAAACTACCCTGCGGCAGGAATTTGGCTCCGACAACTACCTGCGCACCGAGCTCGATACCACCGGGCCGATCGCCGACACCAAGGT
>CAMATV010000103.1 GCA_945861235.1 Opitutus sp. GAS368 | reverse complement strand
TAGCCACGGTCCCGAATAACCCGGTTGTTGGCACCGGCATTGGTGAAAATCTGCGTCAGAAGTTGCCGACGGTTCGGCGCCCCATCGAACACGACGCCGAATCGGCGCGCAAACGCCGTGAGCTCACCGAGCGGCAAAGCATAGAGTTCATTGACCCAAAGCGTGTCGCCAGTGCCGACGGCCAGCTGCTGCGCGAGCGCGTCGAGGGCAGCGAGGTCGTTAAAGCGCGCCGGATTGGGCAAATCGCCGAAGACCGGCGTCGTGCTCGGAGGCGCCGGCTGCGGCGGATGCGGTTGGTAGGCTTCGCGGGCTTGACCGCCACCACCGCCGCCGGATTGCCAGCCTCCTCCGCCACCACCACCGTTGCCGTGGCGACCACGTTTACGCTTACCTTGCTTCCAAGCATCACGTCCGCCTCCCCCACGATCCTGCCACTCCCCACGCCCGCCGCCGCCGCCGCCGTGTTGCTGAGGCTGGCCGCCGCCGTTGCCGGCACCACTGCTCGGAACAGACGTCGCTGGGTTCGAAGGCACGGACTGGTCGGGAGCGGCCGGCTGCGCGGAAGGTACAAATGCCTCCCGCGTCACACCGTCGGAGCGGTCTTCACCGTCAGAACGCCGGTCACCGCCACCTTCACGAGCTTGCGGCTCAGAGGCCGGCGTGGGCGTTGATGTTGGCGCGGGCGTTGGCGCGGGCGCGGGCGTTGGCGCGGGCGTTGGCGCGGGCGCGGGCTCAGCACGCGGAGCTACCGGTAAAGGTGCCTGGATGGGAGCAGGCGCCTGGATGGGAGCAGGCGCCGAAACCGGAGCCTCGAAGCGGAACTCGGGGGTCGAAGCTTGGGCTGACGAGATATTCTTTTCTTGGCGTTCCGCCCGCTCGGGGCGGCCCGGTTTCTCCACTCGCGCAGATTTTTCCACTCGGGGAGTCCGCTCAGCGCGTTCGGCCTTCGGTGCTTTCTCGGCACTCGCCGGTTTCGGGCTCTTTTCGGCTTTCGGCTTGCGCGCGCGGGGGGCGCTCGGGCGGCGCGTTTTCTTATTTTCGCCGCCGGCGGCGGCAGACGAACCATCGTCAGATTTAGGAGTGAGGGCCATGGAGGATTCTGTGGAAATACGGGGTGAGCCCGTGCGTCAGACGCACGGGGCAAGAGGAGGTTTCAAGACTGACACGTGAGGACTTCGATCAAACGGTCAACTTCGGCCTGCAGAAAATCGGGGGATCCCTCATTCCATAAGACGTAGTCAGACCGCTCGATCTTCTGCACCAACGGCAGCTGCTTGGAGATTCGCTGCCCGGCGAGCCCGTGCGGAAGACCGCGTTGCTCCAGTCGGGCGAGTTGTCGGTCGGGAGCACAGGCGACGCATACGGTGAAATCAAACCAATTCTCCAAAGCTTTCTCGAATAACAGCGGAACCTCCACGGCCCAATGCTGGCCGGGCCGAGCCGCGAACTCTTCGCGCCAAATCGCAAACACCAGCGGATGCGTCAGGTCCTCCAACCACCGCCGCTCCTCGTCATGCGAAAAAACGTATTCGCCCAATTTGGCCCGGTCGATCGTGCCATCTTCTGCCAGCACGCCTGGCCCATACCGACTGCACACCGCTGCGACGACACCGGCACAGGGCAGCACGCGCTCGCGCACGAGCGCATCCGAGTCGATGCGGGAAAATCCCCGTTGCTCAAACAAGCGTCCCACAGTCGACTTACCACAGCCGATGCCTCCCGTAATTCCGACGATCATATGGTGTTAGTAGAGTAGATCCCCCAGCTTTGAGCTTGCTCAGCAAGTCGGCAAATCCTTAATCGCGACGAACTCGCAACTGACTACCCCTCTTTTCATGGGACGACTTAAAAAAACTTCTCCCGCGCCGGCGATTTTTCCTTACATAGATACGAAGAGCGCCCCGACCGTCGCCGTGTTCGTGGAAAAGAAGTTTTCGGAACTGTATCCCGATGCCAGCCTGGCGTGGCTGGAGACAATTTTTCAGGACATGGTTACGCTATTTTCCGGGCGCCACCCCGACTATGCCGCCGTCGACCTGCGCTATCATGACTTCGAGCATACGCTCCAAGCGACCGTGTGCATGACGCTCCTGTTGGCAGGCCGACACGCCGCCGGAGTTCAGCCCCGCCTCACTGCCCGCCAATTCGAACTCGGTATCTCGGCGGTCCTCCTCCACGACACTGGCTACCTGAAACTTCGCTCCGACACCGTCGGCACCGGCGCGAAATACACTTACTGCCACGTGCTGCGCAGTTGTGCGTTTGTCGCGTCTTACTTACCCACCCTGGGCGCCAACGACTATGAACTAGAGGCCGTGCTTGGCGCCATCAACTGCACCGGACAGACGAAGGATATCAGCCGCCTAAAATTCCGCGAACCCTTCGAACGGATCATTGGATGCGCCCTCGCCACCGCCGACTATCTCGGCCAGATGGCTGCCGCCGACTATCCTGATGAAATGAGCATCCTGTTCCACGAATTCAAGGAATCCGACGACTTCATCCACCTGCCTCCCTCGCGGCGGGCGTTCAAATCCGAGAGCGAGGTAGCCCAGCGCACGCCCCTGTTCTGGCGGAAATTTGTGCAACCCAAACTTGAGAGTGATTGCCAAGCCGTCTATCGGTTTCTGGCGCTGCCATATCCCCACGGCGCCAATGCCTATCTTGACGCCGTCGAGAAAAACATCGCCGAAATTGAGCGGCGCAACCTGGTCACGTTGCCACGTAAATTGAAGAAGAAGTGACTCGCGCCACGCCCAGTCCGCAGCAAAGTCGCGCCTCATGCTCGCGACGATAACCTCCGCCGCCCTCCAAGGTATCGACGCCGAACTCGTTCACGTCGAGGTCAACGCCGGTGAGGCCGGCGAGCCTAAATGGTTTCTCGTGGGACTCGCCGACACGGCGGTGAAAGAATCGACGGACCGAGTTTTTACCGCACTCAACAACAGCGGGTTCCAGCCGCCCCGCACGCGTACGACCATCAACCTTGCCCCCGGCAACCTGCGCAAAGAAGGGCCGTTCTACGACCTGCCCATCGCGCTCGGCATCCTCGCCGCGACCGGTCAGCTCAAATCCGCCAATCTCGCCGACTGGCTCATCGCCGGCGAACTCAGCCTTTCCGGAGCCACGCGACCGGTGCGCGGAGCCCTCGCGATGGCCCGCCTCGCGCGGTCACTCGGCAAACGTGGCTTGCTCCTTCCGGCTCTGTCCGCCGAGGAAGCCGCGCTGGTTGAGGGTGTCGAAGTCTATGCCGTGGCTTCCTTGGACGGCGCCGCACGCTTTCTGAGCGGGGAGCGACCGCTGACGCCACTCGATCCCAAGGCCGCCCGCCGACGCGCCAGCGCTCCCGCCGCGGACGGCGCGGCGGATTTTTCCGAGATCAAAGGTCAGCACGCTCTTCGTCGCGCGGTCGAGGTCGCCGTCGCGGGTTCACATAATATTCTGATGATCGGACCACCCGGCTCCGGGAAGTCCATGGTCGCAAAACGGATTCCCACCGTGATGCCCGCCCCCACACTCGATGAACATCTCGAGATCCTCAGCATCCACTCCGCTGCCGGCCGCACGATCAGCGGAGAGATGACGTGGGGGGCACGTCCCTTTCGCTCGCCACACCACACGGTTTCGGATGTCGCGCTGCTCGGCGGTGGCACCATTCCCGGCCCCGGAGAAATTTCCCTCGCGCATCACGGCGTACTCTTCCTCGACGAACTACCCGAATTCAAGCGGTCTGCGCTCGAAGTCCTCCGCCAACCCCTCGAAGACGGCGATGTGACGATCTCGCGTAGTGCCGGCAAGGTTACCCTGCCCTGCGCCTTCATGCTCGTAGCCGCGATGAACCCCTGTAAGTGCGGCTACCTCGGAGATCCGCGCCATGAATGTCGGTGCTCGCCGGGTGAAATTCAGCGCTATCGCGCGCGGATCAGCGGCCCCTTGCTCGACCGCATTGATATTCACATCGAAGCCCCGGCGCTCTCCATTGCCGAGCTGCGCAATGAAAAACTCGGCGAACCCTCCGCCCCGCTGCGCGACCGCGTCCAAGCCGCACGGTTACGGCAACAGCAGCGATTTTCCGGCACGAAAGTCACCGCCAACGCCCGCATGACCAATGCGCACATCCGCAAACATTGCGCGATCGACTCCACGCTCGGCGATCTCCTGCAACAGGCCATGGAGCAGCTCAGCCTCTCCGCCCGCGCCTACGATCGCATCCTGAAAGTCGCGCGCACCATTGCCGATCTGGGCGCCGCCGAAAAAATCGAGGCCCCTCACCTGCTCGAAGCCATTCAATACCGCAGCCTCGACCGCACGGTGTTCTACTGACCTTCCATGCGCGCCAGGTTCATCGGCATGGAAGGGCCACTGGAAAACTGAGCGCGGTCGGGACCGACTACGTCACTGCCACGATTGCCTTGATCACGCCGGTCTCGGGTTTCAGCCAGGTGGGAAACTCGGCGATCACGTCGTCAAATTTTGCGCGGTGGGTAATCCACGGCCCCGTGTCGATGGTGCCCTCCTCGATCAGTCTAATAATGCGGGCGAAGTCACGCGTGAGGGCGTTGCGGGAGCCCATGATCGTGAGTTCGCGGCGATGGAGCGCCGGCGCGTGAGGAAACTGAATTTCCTGCTGGGTGATGCCGACGAAAATGAGGCGGGCACCGAAAGCGCAATAGTTCAGCGCGTGGCTCATTGATTTGTTGCTGCCGGTGGCGTCGATCACGACATCGGCGAGCTGGCCGTTCGTAATCGTACTGAGCGCGGCGAGTTCGGAGCCGTCACCGCGCGCGACGATGGTGTGGGGCACACCCATCCGGTCGCGGCAGAACGTGAGACGCGCTGCGTTCATATCCATTACAATGGCGGTCGCGCCGGCAACCTTGACGAACTCGAGCGCGCTGAGGCCGATGGGGCCCGCGCCGATGATCAGCACATTTTCCCCGGCCTTCACACCCGCGCGGTCAACAGCGTGACAACCGATGCCCAGCGTCTCGACCAGAGCGAGCTGCTCGTAGCTGAGTTTCGTTGAGACGTGGAGCTTGCGCGCAGGAAGGTTAACACGTTCGCACATACCGCCGTCGCACATCACGCCGAGCGTCTGGTGCTGTTCGCAGCAGTTCGTGAGGCCGCGTCGGCAAGAGTAGCACCGCTGGCAGTTGATGTAGGGCTCCACCGAGCAACGGTCACCGGGCCGGACGTTCGTCACACCCTCACCGACCGCGAGCACTTCGACGCCGAGCTCGTGCCCGGGAATGCGCGGGTAGGAGTAGAACGGCATTTTGCCGAGATACCCGCCGTAATCGGAGCCGCAAATTCCGATGCGATGCACACGCACGAGCGCCTCACCGGGCGCGGGTGCGGCGGGCTCGGGCAAATCGAGTGGACGGAGGGTGAGCGGTTTTTCGAGCAGGATGGCTTTCATCGGAATATCTGGATAGCGACGAGGAGAGACGGTGAGACGGAGCACTGAGCATGCGCCGACGTGCAAACTTCTATCTTTTAAAAATCAGTTATTTTCCGGCAAGCCCTCTTTGTGCCCGAGGTTTTTCACCGGCGCAAAAATGGCCTGCACCTCGGCGAGCAGCTCGTGGTCGATCGGCTCGGAGGCCCACTTGGCCCAGTTGCGAATGTTGTGCGGATTCGCGCTGCCGGCGACGGTCGTGGCGATGTCGGGATTCGCGAGGGAGAATTGGAGCGCGAGTTTTGCAATGTCCGAACCGCGGCTCGCGCAATGCGCGGCGGCAGCGCGGGCGGCGGCCTTCACGGTCTCGGGTTCCTTAAGCCACACCGGCAAGGGAGCGTTCGTGAGCAGGCGCGCACTGAACGGTCCGGCAGACATCACCCCGACATTTTTCGAAATCAGATAGGGCACGGCCTCGTCAGCAAAGCGCGTGTTTTGCAGCGTGTATTGGTTGTAGCTGAGCACGCAGTCGACGCTCGTCTGCTCGAGGATGAACTTGAAAATTTTCATCGGATAACCGCTAAATCCGATGTAACGGGCCTTTCCGGCCTTTTGGATTTTGCGCAGCGCGGGGATCGTCTCGTCGACGATTTGCTGCATCGGCACGAACTCGATGTCGTGACAGAGGATGATGTCGAGATGGTCGGTGCCAAGGCGATGCAAGGAAACGTCCACGCTCTCGGCGACGCGTTTGGCGGAGAAGTCGAAATGCGGGAGATCGTAACGCCCTAACTTGGTGCAGAGGGTGTAGCTGTCGCGCGGCACACCTTTGAGCGCGATGCCGAGGAGAACCTCGCTCATGCCGCGGCCGTAGAACGGCGACGTGTCGATGAGCGAAAGCCCATTTTCGAGCGCGACGCGCACGCTGCCGAGCGCCTCATCGAGGGTGACGCTGCGAAACTCTGCCCCGAGTGAGCTGGCACCAAAACTGAGGACAGGGACGTGGAGATCAGTCTGACCGAGACGGCGGGTTTGCATCGGGGAAAGGGATTATTGTCTTAGTCAGTCCGGCAGCCGACGGTGAGGAGCACGTTGGCCCAAAGTGCCCGGTCCGCAGTCTGGACGGTGAGAACGTGATCGGGGCTTTCGACCTGCTTATAAAAATCCCATTTCAGAATCGGTTCGAGCGTCAGCGGTGCGCCGCCATCGGCCCGGGCACCGGTCTCGTCCAGAATACTCCGATACTCGGCCCAAGCCGGCGGCTCGCCGAATTTCGCGTAGGGATCGTCGGGCGGGATGCCCATGGTGTTGACGCGATCGACCGGGACCGCACTGAGAAGTGCGCGCAGGACCTGCGCGACCGTGACGACGCCGGGCGATAGGTTGAGCGAGATGAGCTCAGCCTGCGGGCCGCGCTTGGTGGAGGCGGGATAGTTGCCGTCGGCGATGAGGATTTTCGCGTGGTGGCCGGCCCGCGCGATGACGCGCAGGATATCGGGGTGCGTGAGCGTGGTCTTAAGCATGGGAATATCAGAGGGACGCGAGGGCCTGCTGGAAGGCGTGGATGGTCTGAGCCGCTGCGGAGCGGGCGTCGGGCAGAGGGAATATCTCCGCTGAAAGATAGCCTTGGTAGCCGATGGCGCGCAGCGCTGCGATGATCGGCGCGACGTTCGTCTGGCCAAAGCCGATCGCGCGGCGATTGGAGTCGGCGAAGTGAACGTGCCCCACGAGGTCGCCGGCCTCGCGCAACGCCGCCGCGGAGTCAGCCTCCTCGATATTCATGTGGAACAGATCAGCCAGCATGCGGACGTTGGGAAGCCGCTGCGCCCGCAACCACGCAGCGGTGTCGCCGATGCGGTTGAAAAGATTGGTCTCGTAACGATTGAGCGGCTCGTAGAGCAGCGGGGCGCCGTGCTGCGACGCCTGCGCGCCGAGATCCGCGAGTGCCTCGGAAAGCCACGCGAGCGCCTGCTCCCGCGTGACACCGGTGGCGGCGTCCCAACGGCCTTGCATCGAACCGACAATGGCGGGGGCTCCGAGCGCCCCTGCGACGTCGATGATGGCCCGGATAAAATCCCGGGCGCGCTGCCGCACGGCGGAATCTGGGTGGGTGAGCGTGAGTTTTTCAACGACCCAGCCGCCGCCGGTGCCCACAGCCGCAACGGCAAGATGATGTTTCATCACGACGGTGCGCACGGCGGCGACATCGAGCGCGGCAGCGTTCGGCGGGAAGATCTCCACTGCATCGAATCCGAGTGCGGCGGCCTGCGCGCACGCATCGTCCATGCCGTCCCAAAAGACAAAAGGGCCTCCCCTAGCCTGAGGCACGAGCGAGAGTGTAACGGCGGAGCGCATAGGGGTTCAGTGCTCGACAGCGTTGCGACCGTCACCAAGAAAAAAATCATTATGACAAAAAACCAGTGCTGCCGGTGACAGCCACTCGTCTTCGGCCCGCAGATGGCCGAGCCGAAAAAACCGCCGATCGGCAGGCACGCACTGATCGCGACGTGCGCCACGCGAGCGGCTGCCCGCCTTCGCCAAGCCTACCGCGCGACGCTTGAAGGAAACACTGCGGCGGATTAGTTCAGTGCCGCCGCAGCGACGAAGGTGGATGGCACCGGGCGGCGGATTTTCCAGAGGCATGCGGGCACGTTCGCGGTTTTTTGCGCGGCGTTCCACGTTTACGCGAGCTACGTGCGCTGCGGCACAGAGGAGACCGAACGGGTCAGCTTGGGGGTTTGGGGTGACGGGTTCGTTCAAACTTGTCGCCCGAGCGGGTACTCGTCTGCCATGGGCAGTCCCAGCGATTGTCTCCGTTGACGTTGAGCCGTGGGGCTGACCACGTTTCACCCATGGGCGAAGACCAGGAGCGTTCCCTCCTGATCCCCTTTACCGCCACGCCCGGCCCCACGCCAACACTCCACACAGCCCGAAGCCGAGTGCGTTGACCGTGCCATGCACGGCGCGCATCCACGGCAATGTGAGCCAGGGCATCGGCGTGGCCGAAAACCCGCGCGCCGCGTAGGCAGCCGCCAACGTCATCCCGAAAAACAGCGATACGCCCGCCACGAAAAACAATCCACGCTGCAACCCTGTTCCCGTCTTCGTCTCCATCGCCAACCGCACGTGCAGCACCGCCACGGCCCCACCCGCCAGCGCGAGTCCGCAGCCCGCCGCTGTCTCGAACGCTGGACCCCAGCCGAGTTGCGTCAGCGTAATGCCCACCGCCACTGCCGGCACCCCGAGCAGCGCACCCACCGCCGCCCGCGTCGCGAGCCGCGATTCCGGAAACGCCCGGACCGTCAGCCCCGCCAACAACGGCAGCAACCATCCTGCGAAATGAAAATGCACCGCTGTCAGCGCCACGATCGCTTCGTCAAATCCCAGCGGTCGATGGCCGGCCCGATCGGCAAACACCCACGCACCGCCCACTCCGAGAAAGATGAACGCCGCGTCTCCACACAACCGGTCAAACGATCGCCGCCAGCCACCATGCCTCACCCGCAACCACCCGGTCGTCGCGATCATTCCGCACACCCCCACCCACGGCACCGCCGCCAGCGCCGCCGCTCCTCCCGCCGGCAGCGCACACGCCCACGCGAGCAACAAGGCCGCGGGCAATTGCGCCACGCGCGTCCACGCCACCCACCACGTCAGCCGTCCGGCTGCGTCGTTCTCCTCCGCCAGTTCCAGCGCCAACGGCACCAACACGAGCGC
>CAMATV010000102.1 GCA_945861235.1 Opitutus sp. GAS368 | reverse complement strand
ACTCGCGCGCCCACCCCCTCGTTCCGATAGATCCCAGCTGCCCCGTTCAGGTTATTCACCACCCCATCCAAATCCCCGTCGTTGTCCAAATCCGCCACACACATCCCATGCGAAATCCCCACGTCCCCAAATCCCCACGCCCTCCCAACTTCCTCAAAGCGCTCACCCCCTACGTTCCGAAATAATAACTTCGCCTGCCGCAGCGCCGGATACATGAGCAGTTTCTTTGGAATCATCTCCTTCCGATACGGGCCATTCGCTTGAATGCGCGCATTGGCATCCAAATCCTGCATGTCAAACCGATGACCGGTGGTCGCGAGCAGATCTTCATAACCATCGAGATCGACGTCGAGAAACAGCGCGCTCCACGTCCAGCCAGAAGCTTCGAGCCCTTTGAAATAGGCCGCCTCCGCGAACGTCCCATCCCCTCGTCCCATGTGCAGAGTGTTCCGGTTCATCTGGGGACGGTTCGTGACGGATTCAAAATCTCCGGCCGCCGCCATCATCCCCGCGCTGTGCGTCATCCTAGAGCGGTGGCCAGGGTCTAACATATCCGCCACGAAGAGATCATCCGCTCCATCCCGATTGACATCAGCGACATCCGCCGACATCGAGAAGGTGCCCGTGTTCCGAATCGAGTTTGAGGCCGCCGCCCGAAGGTGGCCCTTTCCGTCGCTCAACCAGATTCGATCCGGGCTATGAAAATCGTTGCACACGTAAATATCCGGCAAGCCGTCTTCGTTCAGATCGCGAAAGAACACGGACAATCCCCAATCCCGAGGGGCATTGGTGAGCGCTTTCCCCAACTCATCCAGGAACATCCCGCCGGTCCACGGGACAGGCACGAAGGTTCCATGACGACCGTTAAGATACAGCATGTCCGGCTCGCCATGTTCCAAGACCCTCCCGGACGCCGTATACTCCAGATCGTCCCGGTCTTCAGGGCGAATCGACCGTTTCCCGTTGAGGTTCAGAACGCTGAAGCCTGTGCTCCGAATGGTGGTGGTACGATAGTTAGCGACGTAGAGATCCAAATAGCCATCCCCGTTGACATCCGCCAAGGCGAGGGAGGTCGCACCATAACGCTGCGCCAGGCCGGACGAGAGGCTTTCCGTGAAGCGACCCTTCCCATCGTTGATGAAGAGCTTCGTCCCGTGGCCGATCGCGTTGACCAACAAATCCAGGTCGCCATCGCCATCGACATCGGCGAAGACGGCACCCGTCGAAAACTGGTTTGCGCAGCCGACCGCAGCGGCCTCGGTGATATCCAAAAACCGCCACGCGCCAAGGTTTCGATAGAGCCTGTTTCCCGATTCCAGCCCGCAGAAGTAGAGATCGCACCAGCCATCGCCATCCACATCCCCCGCCGCGACCCCGGAGCCATTCAACCGGATCTGGTTCTTGGCGGCATGGTTGTCCGAGATCGTGTTGGTGAAGGTAATACCGGTGGAGTCGGGCATCAGGCGTCGGAATCCGTTCGTGGCCTCAACAGGCCGTGGCAGCGCCCAGTCCCGATAGCCAGTCCCCACGTGCGGCGCAGCGCCAGGGGCGTCGATCAGTCCCATGCCCGAGGTCAGGAGCGCGATCATCACGAGCAGCCAGCGTGGGCCCGAGCTCAGCTGGCTCGGCGATTCTAAGTCGGTTTCAGTCAGCCTTAAAACGGCAATTGAACCTGGTGAAGATTTCCAAAGGCTTGGATGAGAAAGACATGACGAAGAACGAGACATATCCATTATGGATCTGGTGAGCGATTCGGAAGAGCTTTATCGCTGGGACCTTGCGAAGACTCGCTCGGGGCAACTGCCGTTTTAAGGGTCAGAGATCGGTACGTTCGGCGCTGGGTCATGGGCAAGAAAAAACGAGGCCGGGCACCCTGCCCGGCCTCGTTATGTTAGCTGAGATTACTGTTTGGCGCGGAAATATTTTTGCGTTCCGCTTGCGGGAGTGAGGCTGAACGGGCTTGTGGCCCCGATCACTTCCGTGAAGGTTCCTGTCACCGTGTCCGCCTGCATCAACTTGCCGGTGAACACAATCTTTCCAGCTTCAATCTTGATGGTGGGATTGACCGCCACGACGTCGAACAGACCGCTCGGTGTGACTAACTGAACGGCGTTGATCGGCGCACGGTGAGCGCCGCCGACCCCGACATCCACGTCAACTCCGCCCACGCTCACGACCTGAGTAGTTCCCTCGATGATGATGCTCGCCGCTGAGAGGCCGGTGAACACGATGTAGCTTCCCTCGCTGTAGGTGGCGCCGTCGCCCGGTTTCACCGCAGCCGACGGAACGGCGCGAGTGAGGGTCGCTGGATTCTGAGGCGACACCACGTAGTTGTAACCGCTGAGCGTGTTGCCATTGGCGTCCGTCACGCGGTAAGCACCGCCTCGGCCGCCTGCGACGCCGCCCAAGGCGTAGACCACAACGTCATACTTGCCTGACGTCAGGCTTGTCGGGAGCCCGGTGATCTTAATCTGGGTCGTGGAGTCCGCACTGGTGTCCAAGAACCCGCTCATCAGCAGGTGATCGGAACCCTTCAGCGGGTTGTTCTCCTCACCCCGACCGGTCGAGGCCCATGTGTTCGGAACTCCGCTCCACTCGACGGTGGCCGTCGTAGTTTGGGCGACGCCGCCCTTGTCCGCCTTGAGATTCAACGGTCCGCGCGCTTCACTCGTCACTCCGAAGGCGTTGTTCCAGTTGGCTTGAGCACCTGCATCCGCGCCCGCGACATCCGCCGGACCCACCACGCCATCGCGGTTGTCATCCGTGAAGTTTACGCCGATCGCGTAGGTCTGCTTGCCTGCGGCTTCGGTGCTCGCGAAGTCGCCGTATTGACGGAACTGAGCGTTCCACGAGTTGCGCGAGCCCTCGGTCACATTGCCGTTCTCGGCACCAAACACAGGGCCGACAAACATCTTGGCGGGCAAGGCCGAACCGCTGCCGTCCGCCGGATTGAAGTCCGTCAAGCCGATCGAGGTCCAGGTGAAACCATCGGTGCTGCGAAGCATGTGGATCACATCTCCTGTGCGCATTAGACGCAGCCAAGCGTTCGGGTATTGGGGGCCATTCGCACCGGCATCCCCGTTGCTACTGCTGGTGGAGGCTCCGGTCGTGAGGCGGCGATTGGTCTCGTAGCCTTGATTGGAATCCGTGCCGTCAAACTTCTTCGGGGACGGGTTGACGTGGACTTGTTGGTAGCGGCTGGCCTCTGCATCGTGGGCGTCGAGGGACTCGCGTGCGGCGATACCGGCGCGCGCCCAATTGCTGGACGGATCCTGGCCTTCCAAGCGGGCCACCTTGTCGAAGTCCCCGGTGATCTCTTCGTAAACAAACGTGGCATCGTCATCGGTGCCCCAGTAGGACGAACCGCCGTTGATGATATTGAAGCCATTCGTGCCGACCACAACGACATCCTGGATGAATGCGCTCGGACGAGCGAGATCGACCCACGTCATCTTGGAGAGCGTGAACGGCGTGGTCACGGAGCCGGAGGTGTTGCCCTTGATATCCTTGAGGCCGCTGACCGTCAGGGTGTAGGAGTTTCCAGCCGTGAGGCCAGTGGTGCTTAGGATCACCGCGCGCTCACGCGAATCCAGCCCGGCTGCATTCTCTAGGTAGCGGGCGGCGGTTACGGTCCCGGAGCTCAGCTTGAAGTTCGCCAAGGTCACCGAGGCGGGTGTAGTCAGGGGTTCATTCACCACGACGCTGACTTCGACGCCGACAGCTTTCTTCGAGACGCCGCCCACCGAGACGATCGCAGGAGGCGTGGTATCGGGCACCACGGTCAGAATGACTTCCTTAATAATTGTATCCGGCGCACCAGGTGCTCCGATCACAACTGCATATTTGGTTCCGGAATCCGCCAGCGTGCTGGTGGGGGCCTTGTAAGTGGCACCATTGGCACCAGCGATGTCGATCCCGTTCTTCTGCCATTGGTAGCGCACCGGCACGGCGCCTCGGGGCGTCGCGGCCGTCGCGGCCACCGTGAACTTGGCAGGGTTGAGTTCGGAGACTGTCACACTCGAAGGCGCGGTGGACACCGTAATCACGGCGTCCGGGAGCACCAATGTGCCGATCTGATCGCCGCCGACGGGCTTAAGATCTGCCGCCGCTGTGGTGTCTGACTCGAGTTTCATCGCCACTTGGAGATAATCGCCGCCGCCGCCTTCTTTCATCAGGGCGACCACATAGTAACTCTTGCCCCCAGTCAGCGTGATCGTGCCGCTCGTGACATCCCCGGCACCCGGCTCTAGGAAGGCTTTGCAGCAGCCTGTTTCAAAGGCGATCGGGTCGACGCTGAGATTCGCCGGTTTCTCGTCCGTGCTCAGGTAGAGCGCCGAAGCGTCATCGCTGCGGATGAAGAAGTTATAGTTCCCCGTCACTTTCGGAATGATAAAGCCCGAGACCTTGGCTCCGTAGTTGTCCCCGTAGCCATTCGGGGTATCAAACCCAACGATCAGGCGGCTTTCATTCGGCACACCTGCGATGTAATTGGCGTTGCCGGTCAGATCCGTGACCGCCGTTCCTCCGAAGCCGGTGTAAAACTCGACGTTCAGGAAGCCCTTGGCCACCACAGGGGTCAGCGCATTCAGCACCACCTCGTCGCTGGTGACGGTGTTCACGTTGTTCGCCAGCGTGACTTTGTACTTGGTCCCGTTGTCCGCCGCGGTTGTGACCGCTGTGGTATAAGAGGCCGAGGTCGCACCCGGGATCGCCGAGCCATTCTTGTACCATTGGAAGTTGAGGTTATTCGCGTTCCCTGTGACGGAGAAGCCCCCGCGGCTCCCGACCGGCACCGTCGAGTTCTTGGGCTGCGTCACGATGCTCGCCGCGACGGTGTTCACCGGGAAGGACGCTCCAACCACTTGGATCGCGGCCATGCCGGCGCCATTTCCACCGGCCAGGTACTTCATGGCGATGGGGATCACGCCCGCAGAAGGGGTGACTCCGGTAAACTTCACGTAATTTCCGACCGTGGCGGCGTCGGCTTGAATAAAGCTGCCCCCAAACTGATGCGATTGAAGCACCGGTTTGGTCGTTCCGCCCACCGAGATGTCGGCGCTCACCCCATCCGCGTCCATGCCCATGTACACGATCACGTCGTACGGGCCTGATCCTAAATTGTTCAGGCTGAAATTACCCGAGGTATTCGCGCCCTGCTGCTTGATAATGCCGCGCATCAGGCGGTCATTGGGGGTGACGCTCGGGCCGTTGCTTTCCCAGCTGTCATTGCCCTTGAAGCTGACCGTGACGGAAGTGAATTTGCCAGAATCATCGAGGAGCGACGCGCTGGTGCCGGATTCCGGCGGGGTGGTGGTGGAATCGTCGATGTTATTCCAGAAGGCCTGTTCGACCAGCCCTGCCTTCTCGTTGGGAAGCAGGCTAGCGGGCGCGTTCCTTCCAACGAAATTAGCGCCGACAGACGCTGCGTTGGCGCCCACCGCCAAGCCGATAGAAAGGGCGCAGGCAAGCTGCACAATTGATTTTTGCTTCATATGTATTGGATGAACTAGAACCCTCTCCTATTCCCTATCCCCCGTCAACGAATTCCAGGATATTTTATTAACACAAGCAATGGATGCTCAATGAGTTATAAATTCTAGTATTCGCCAAAAAATGTTCATTGACGAATTTCCACCCTGCCTCGTATTGGAACAGTGATGTCCCTCGCCCCGACGGGCAACGAATGCGCTGAGAGCAAGCCGCCGGGCCATCGAACCTCGATCCCGGTCGGGGCGTCCGGCCTGCCTAGGATCTGCACGGCGCTGTCCTGAGACCTATAGCCCCCCCCAGCATGCCACTCCCGCGCAGACCCGAAGCGATGGCCGAACTTGAGCCGGACCACGGCCCCGTAGCCGCACGGGTTCCCAGCCGGACCCGCGAGCCGGACCCGCAGACCCAGCGCTCCACGATCGTTGTGCCAAAGCGTCGTCGCGCCACCGTTCTGTGCCACCGCTAAGTCAGACCGCCCATCCCCGTCGAAGTCGCCCACGGCCGCCCCGCGTTGCTCGCCGTAGAGGCGCACGCCCGATTCCTGGCCCGGCATCGGCGTGAAGCTCCCCCGCCCATCCCCCCTGAGCCAGAGCCCACGCCCGGCGTCGGTGCGCGGCCACTCGGGGCGCATCGCAAAAAAGTTTTGCGCGAGGAAGAGGTCCTCGTGACCATCGCCGTCAGCATCCGACACCGCCAGCCCGAACACCGGAGCAAACTGGGCCTCAGCAGGCAAAGGGATCGCTCTGAATCGCTCCCCTCGATTAAGAAACATGGTCGTAGAAAGTGTGGTGGACGAAACGACCGCAGGCTTCACCGGCAATGCCGCCAGCACATCGGCCATCGTGGCGCTGCCAAACAGGGCGTGGCTGGGAAAATGCCCGGCTAGCATCGGAAGCGCTCGTCCCAAGGCATTGAGGCTGCGACGCGGCACCTCGTCCTTCCCCTCCGCCGGGTAGTAAGCCTCGATGAGGTCGATCGTGTCCGAACCGCCCATAGGCCCGTGATAGAGGCGAAGGGGTCGGCCCGGTTCGGCGCGGTATCCCGTGTTCAAGCCCCAGTTGCCGACCACAAGATCTAGGCGCCCATCCCCGTCGAAATCACCGGTTGTGACACTGGTCCACCACCCCGTCATCCTCGATAGCGGCGTCGAGACTTCGGACGGACCTCCGCCCGTCATCACCGGCGGATCCCACGGGGTGAGCTTGCCCTGATCATTCTTGAACAGTTTCACCGGGCCCCACTCACACGCCAGAATCAGCTCCGGAAAGCCATCGCCGTTCAGATCGCCCCAGACCGCCCCGCTGACGAGCCCCGTCTGATCGAACAGCACGCCGGAAGATGGGTCGAGAGCGACCCTGCTGCCTTCGCGAGCGTAAAGCGACGATGCAGCGGCCTGCGGATAAGCCCCAGGGATCACGCGTCCGCCCACAAACAGATCGAGATCGCCGTCGCCATCATAGTCCGCCGTGGCGACCGGTCCGGGGCAGGCATTCATTGGCCCTATGCCTTCGAGCGGTGTGACAATCAGATTCGTCGTGCCGCGAGATCCAGAGATGACCACCACGGAGGGCGAACCTCCGCGCTGGGTCTCGTAGTTCGCAACCCCAGCGAGCAGCGCCGGCCTGCCATCGGACCCGACCCAAGCGCTGAAGCCGGTCACGTCATCCGGAGCCACCCATTCAGAGCCGAGCCGCAGGAGCTCACCGCTGCGCGAGAACCGGAATCCCTCCAAGTGCCCTCCGCGCCCGGTGCCCAGGATCAACGTTTCCTGCCCGTCGCCATCTAGGTCGCACCAAGCGACTCCAGGGCCCATAGAGCTGAGCTGTTTGGGCAGCAAAGGTTGGCGGGCGAAGTCGTCAAAGAGTTCCTCGTGATGGACATGGTGCAGCCGTGCGGAGTGGTCGGAGAAGAGGGGTGCGGGGCTCTTCCGAGGCTGAGCGACCACTGGCAGGGCATCGGCCTCCGCCATCTCATAGAGGTGATCCGGCAGCGCGTCGCGGATCACGGTCTGCTGCCCGGATCGCCAGGTGACTTCTAGGGTCAGTTGTTTCGCCTCCCCAGCCGCGAAGGTGCGAAGTGTGTCATCGCCCGAAAGATAACGTCCCCCGGCGAGGATCTCCTGGCTCTGGATCACCGGCCCTCCCAGCACGCGAACACGACCACCGATGCCTCGGGTGTTGGGTGCGCGACCCTTCAGGCGGACCGTGACTCGGTGCGCCGTGCTCTGATTACGATACAACAGAGCGCCGGAGTTCAGGTTGTTGATCGCCACATCCAGGGCGCCGTCGCCATCGAGATCCGCCAGAGCGATCCCCTGCGAGATGCCGTTGGCATTGAAACCCCAGGCCGCTGAACGATCTTCGAAAGTGAAATCGCCACGGTTGCGGAAGCCGACGTTGGGCGAGGGGAAGGGCGGGTAGACCAAGAGGTTCCGCCGGGCGGCTTCGATCGTCTGCTTTCCGAAGGACCGAACCCGAGCCAGCGCGTCCCGATCCTGCGGGTCGAACATCATCCCATTGACCACCAGCAGATCCTCGTAGCCGTCCAGGTCCACATCCAAAAATACCGGCTGCCAGGACCAATCCGTGGCAGCCACACCCGCAAACTCAGCCACCTCGCTCCATGTGTCGTCCCCGTTCCCCCGATAGAGAGCGTTTCGGTTGACCTCAGGACGAAACGCGAACTGGCCCGGAACGTTCGCCTGCGGCGTGAGCCCCGCGACCTGCCGCAGGCGGCGCGCGTGGTCGCGTCCAACCATTTCAACCGCGAAAAAGTCCATGACACCATCGCGGTTGAGGTCCGCAAAATCCACGCCCATGGACGAGAATGGGAACTTGCGGATTGCGAGGTGCGAAGCTTCGCGAAAGTGTCCCGTCCCATCGTTGAGCCAGAGACGATCTGGGGTCTGAAAATCATTACACACATAAATATCGGGGGCCCCATCCCCGTTCACATCGCGGATCTGCACGCTCAGGCCGTAGTCCGCAGGCGGTGGTTTGGGGCGGCCGTTTTCGTCTAGAAAACGTGTCGAGTTCCACGGTTCGGCCCGGAAGCGGCCTGCGCCGTCGTTCAGATAGAGCACAGCGACCTCACCGACCTCTTCCATGTGGCCGCCCACAATTCTCAGGCGATGCGCGTGCGGGCCCGTGATCACCCACTCTCCGTTGACCTGCTGGACCTGGGCGCGTCCGCCCGAGCGGAGGACAGAAAGCGCGCCGTAGTTTGCGACGTAGAGGTCAAGGTCGCCGTCGCCATCGAGGTCGGCCAGGGCCAGACTGGTGCTGCCGGAGGTGGACGTCAGACCGGCCCATTCGGTGATCTCGGTGAAATGCCCGCGTCCGTCGTTGCGGAAGCAGCGCACGCCGGTTCCCAGCGTCGAGACGAGCAGATCTAGGTCGTTGTCGCCATCGAGGTCGGCGAACACAGCCCCCGTCGAGATCCATTGCGGGCAGGCGACCCCCGCGCTTGCCGCGACCTCCTCAAACCGCCAGCCTCCGAGGTTGCGGTAGAGGACGTTCGTCCCGTTGATCGCGCAAAAATAGAGGTCGCAGAGTCCGTCCCCATCAAAGTCGCCCGCCGCAACCCCGGAGCCATTCATGAGGTTCTGGTTTAAGGTGGCCGCCAGAGGTGTGAGTGAGTTTGTGAACTTCACCCCGGAGACGGAATCAGGCACCCGCGCAAAGCCGTCCTGACCGGCTTTTGGGAT
>CAMATV010000101.1 GCA_945861235.1 Opitutus sp. GAS368 | reverse complement strand
GCTGACGTTGGGCGCCTGCCGGTTCCTCCTCGGCCTGGGCGAGGCCGGTGGATACACCGCTTCGCCCAAGATCGTGGCGGAGTGGTTCCCGCCGAAGGATCGCGGGCTCGCGGTGGGGCTGTATGGCTCCGGGGCCGCGATCGGGGCGACGCTCGCGCCGCTGCTCGTGGTGGGGGTGGCGGCGCAGTTCGGCTGGCGCAGCGCCTTCGTCGTCACAGGCGTTCTCGGGCTGCTGTTGGCGGGAGCCTGGTACCTCTGGTACCGCGAGCCGGGGGAGCTCGCGTGTCTGACGGAAGAGGAACGGGAGACGATCCTGGCGGCCCGCCGCGCCGAGGCGGCCGCGGCGCCGACGCCGCCGTTGCACGAGTGGTCCCGCTGGCGGGCGATTCTGACGAATCCTGGAATCTGGGCGCTGATGGTGGCGCGGCTGCTGACCGATCCGGTGTGGTACTTCTTCCAATTCTGGATGCCGAAGTATTTGCACACGGAGCGCGCATTCACGCAGGGCGAACTGGCGAGCATGTGGCTGATCTTCGTGGCGGCGGATGTCGGGTTCTTTGTCAGCGGCATCGTGGCCGGGGCGTTGATCCGGCGTGGGCAGGCACCGCGGACGGCGCGGCTGTGGGTAATGCTGGGCAGCGCGGTGCTGGTGCCGCTGGCGCCCCTTATCGCGGGGGCGTCGACGAGCGCCGGGGTGTTCGGCCTAGCGATGGTGGTGGTGCTCGCGCACACCGCGTGGCTGGTCAGCATCAGCACCTACGTGCTCGATTACGTGCCACAGCCGATCCTCGGCACGGCCTTCGGTTTCATCGCGGCCGGCAGTGCCGTCGGCGGCATCCTGATGAACCAGGCGGTGGTGTGGACGATCGCGAACCTGTCCTACGCCTACTGCTTTTACGCCATGGTGGCGCTGCACCCGGTGGCGCTCCTGCTCGTCTGGCGGTACACACGGCGCTCGTGGTCGCTCGCCCCCACACGGGCGACGCACGACCTCTGCCCGCCGATCTCGTGTGCGGCGCGAAAACGCGGCGAAGAGTAGGCGGTCGCGGCGCCCGGGATATCACCTCCTCCGCAACCCTTTTCCCCCATGAATTCGAACCCGCTCATTGGTTACCATTCGCACGCGTGGCGCGCCGGACGCGTCATGATGATTGTCCTCCTCGGCGTGATCGCCGCCGCCGCGCAGCCACGCACTGGCGCAGTGGCCGGGCGAGTGCTCAACTCCGCCACCGGCAATTACGTACTCAGTGCCCGCGTGAGCGTGAAGGGCACCGACCTCGTGGTCCTCACCGACGCGACCGGCGGTTACGAACTCGACCAGGTTCCCGCCGGGCCGGTCACGTTGCGCGTCCTCCATCCGGGCCTCGCGGAGGAGGAGCGCACGGTGGAAGTGCGGGCGGGGGTTGTCACCGCCGCCGACTTCAACCTCACGGGCCGGATGCAGCCGGGCCGCCAGGAGGAGGTCGTGCAGATGGGCGAGTTCCAGGTGGCGGCGACGCGCGAGATGGAGGCAAAGGTCCTGGCGGTGAACGAGCAGCGCCATGCGGGGAACATCAAGACGGTGATCGCGGCCGATGCCTTTGGCGACGTCAGCGAGGGCAATCTTGGGGAGTTCATCAAGCTGCTGCCGGGCGTGGCGATCCTGTACGCAGCCGGCGATGCCTCCCAGATATCCCTGCGCGGTTTCGATGGCGCCCAGACCTCGATCACGATGGAAGGAAACGACATTCCGAGCGCGTCCTCCTCGGCCACGGGGGCGAGTCGCGGGATCCTCCTCGAGCAGATCTCGATGAGCAACATGTCCCGCGTGGAGGTTGTCAAAACGCCGATCCCCAGCATGTCGGCAAGCTTCATGGGCGGCGGGGTGAACCTGATCGGGCGGAGCTCGTTCGAGCGGAGCAAACCCCAGCTCACGGTGCGGGGCACCGTGCAGTTCACTTCCGACGACTACGGTTGGAGCAGGACGCCGGGGCCCGGCACGCCGAAGACCCGCAAGCTCCGGCCAGGGTACGATTTTTCCTTGGTCTATCCGGTGACGAAGAATTTCGGCTTCACGCTCAGCTCGCTGCTGTCGGATCAATTCGGCCGCCTGCTCGCGCCCGCGGCCACCTGGCAATTCACGGCGGCGCAAGGCGCAAGCGAAACCGCGCCGTACCGGCAGACCGTGAACCCGCGCAACGATCCCCGCGAGACCCAACGCGAGTCCTACGCGGCGAGCATCGACTGGCGTCCGATCCCCTCGCTGACGCTGGGCTTCGGCTACCGGCGGGGTTCCTACGATCTTTTCACCGCGCCCGATCGGATGACGCTGGGCACGGGCAACGCCCCGACGGCGTACGGGGCCGATTTCACGCAGGGCCGGAGCGGCGCCGCGACGGGGGTGCACCAACAGATCTGGACCGGCAAGCAGGGTGCCACCGATCAATTCAGCCTCTCCAGCAAGTTCCGCCAGGGCGCGTGGAAGGCGGATTTCTCCGCGTCGGTGGCAAAGTCGGATCTCGATTATCCAAACATCCAGCGGGGCTTCTTCCGCAGCGCAGTCACGCGCCTGGCGGTGCCCGGCACGCTGCGGATCGAAGGTTTCAACCTCACCGACACGCCCCGGGTGGTGGAGTTGCGCAATGCGAGCACCGGCGCGGTGATGGACTGGAAGAATCTCTCCAGCTATGCCTTGGTGAACGTCGGGGCCGATAACCGCAACGCGACCGACGAGATCGAGCAGGGCAGGCTGAACGTCCGGCGCGATTTGTGGCTCGGGCGCACCCCGCTGGCCGTGCAGCTCGGCGGAGCGTACAAGCAGCGCACGCTCGATCGCATCCAGTGGACCCCGAACTGGACGTTTCTCGGCGCGGACGGCCGCGCCGGCACCGCCGACGACTCCGCGGGGCAGTTTGCCGATCCCGTCAACGTCGGGCAAAACGCGAAGTTCAACGCGCCGCGGGACATCCAGTGGGTCGATCTCCGCAAACTCTGGGCCCTTTACGTCTCCAATCCCGGTTACTTCAGCCTCGTGGAGCCGGCGGCCTACATCACCTCGGCCACGAGTTCGGAGCGGCTCGTGGAGACGGTGACGGCCGGCTACCTCCAGAGTGAGGTCAAGTTTCTGGAAAACCGGCTCGCCTTCCTTGGCGGCGTCCGCTTCGAGCGCACCGAAAACCTCGGCACCGGTCTGTTGCGGGATCGCAACGCCATCTACCGGCGCGACGCCGCCGGCAACCTCATCCGCGACGCGGCGGGGCGGCCGATCCTCATCACGACTGACGCGCTCGCGCAGGCGAAACTCTCCTACCAGCCGCGCGGGCTCACCGTCTCCAAGTCGTACGATGGATTCTATCCCAGCGCCAACCTGACGTTCAATGTCACGCCGGACTTTCTGCTGCGCGGGAGCTTTTCCCGGACGATGGGCCGGCCGGAGTTCAGCAACATCATCCCGAACGTCGACGTAAATGAGGACACGGAGACCGTCACCGCGCGCAACCCCTCGCTGAAGCCGTGGACGGGGAAAAACTACGAAGTGTCGGCCGAGTACTACTTCAAGTCGGGCGGAGTGGTCTCGGCCTCGGTGTTCCGGAAAGACCTGACCAACGCCTTCATCACGGCGACGCGGATCCTGGATCAGGCGCTGCTGGCCGAATACGGGTTGGATTCCCTTTACGCGGGCTGGGATCTGGTGGGCCGGACCAACGCCCCCGATGTCACGCGGATCTACGGCCTCGAGCTGAGCTGGCAGCAGCAGTTGAAGTTCCTGCCGGTTTGGGCGCGGGGCCTCTCGGTCTTCGCCAACGCGACTTTCCTCGACACGGCGGGCTCACCGCGAATCGGGCTTTCGCTGCAGGACAAGACCATCAACTGGGGCGTCTCGCTGACGCGGAAACGTCTCGGTCTGGGCCTGAAATGGAACTACGTCGGGGGCGACGAGACGAGCCTCACGAGCATCGGGCCGGGCGGCCGCAGCGTGAGAAAACCGGTGCTGTATCTCGATCTGAACAGCGAGTTACGCTTCACCCCCCGCTTCTCGATGTTTTTCAACGCGCGCAACCTGACGAACGCGATGATCGAGACCTACCGCTACACGCCGCTGGCGCCGTCCTACAGCCACGCCTACTCGTTTTCCAACGGCGGCGTGAAGATGTCCGCTGGCCTCAAGGCCACGTTCTGACCGCCTCCCATGAGACCCTGCGCCAAGTCGCTTTCGCGGGCCTTTCGCCGGTGGATTCCGGTTACCGCCCTTGGACTCGCCGGCCCCGGACTGGCGCTCGCCGTCACTGCAGCGGTGATCGAGCTGCGCGAGGAGCCACTGCTCTTTGCCGACGACACCGCGATCGTCAGCCAGACCGGGCTGGTGCGCACGATTCATCCGGCGCTGACCAGCCCGGCGCCCGTGATCGTTTCGGATCGGCCGTGGGAGGGCGATCGCGTCTACACCTACGGCTCGCTCCAGCACGACGCCGCCAGCGGCCGGTTTGGATTGTGGTACATGTCGCGCACGCAGCGGCCCGGCGGCACCCAGGCGTCGGCGACGCTGCGCGGCGGGGGCATGGACATCGTGGGGTGGGCGACTTCGAGCGACGGTCTGCGCTGGGAGAAACCCGCGCTCGGCCTGCATGCCTACGATGGCTCGACCGCCAACAACATCGTGGCCGATTTCCACTCGCCGGCGGTCGTGGTCGACCGCTTCGAGCGGGATCCGGCGCGGCGCTTCAAGCTGCTCGGGTACCACAAAGGCGGATACTACGCGTCCTACTCGGCCGACGGGCTGCGCTGGCACCCCTACCCGCAGGCGCCGGTGTTCACGGGCAGCGACACGATGTCGATGACGCAGGACCCGCGCACGGGGGAGTTCCTGGTGTATTTCAAGAAGCCGAGCCCGACCGTCCCCGGGCGGATCGTGTGGCATACGCGCAGCCGCGACTTCCAGCGCTGGAGCGAGCCGAGGCTGGTCTTTCATGCCGACGCCGAGGACAGCAGCTGGAGCCGTCATCCGGATCAGCGGACGGAGGTGTACAACATGACGGTGCTGCCGCACGCCGGTGGCTTTCTGGGCCTGCCGACGATGTTCCGCGTGATCTCGCGGGCGCCGAAGGAGGTGAAGCTGCCGCCGTCCCAGAGCGGGCACGACGGGCCGATCGACGTGCACCTGGTGACGAGCGTCGACGGGGAGAACTGGCGCCGCACCTGGCCGCGGATGCCGGTGATTCCGCGCGGCGCGCCGGGGTCGTTCGATGGCGGCACGATTCTCGGCCTGACCAGCAATTGCGTGCACGCGGGCGACGAGACCTGGATGCTGTACACGGCGATCAACACCGGACACGGCGGGCCGATTCCGCCGAAGCGCATCGCCATCGGCCGCGCAACCTGGCGCCGCCACGGGTGGGCCTCGCTGGACGCGAATCCGGCGGGCGGGCGGTTGGAGACGGTACCGCTGCGGGTGGCCGGCGGCACGCTGCGGATCAACGCCGACGCCAGCCGCGGTCAGTTGCGCGCGGCGTTGCGCGAGACGGACGGGCGGCCGATTGCGGGCTTCGGGTTCGATGATTTCACGCCGCTGCGGGCCGATGCGACCCGGGCGGTCGCGCGCTGGAAAGGTGGCCCGGTCCCGGAGGATCGACCGGTGCGGGTCGTGGTCGAGATGGACAGCGTGCGGCTCTACAGTCTGAGCGCGGATGGGCCGGGTGGGCGATGAATGGTCTTGCAGCCGGTTGCCGCGCACGTGGCACAGCGGGGATCGTGCTCCCACCCGGCGAGCCGCCGCCGTTTTGCCGCACCTGCTGGTTGGCGAAAAGGCCCCCGTCGCCGCGGTTCAGTTTTCAAACCGGCGGTTGGCCGTTGCCAGAACCGAGCGGGCCGCGGCAGCCTTGTGCGTGGCCCGGTCCCGGCGCGGGCCGCCATTCTTCCGCTGCACTGCCCCATGAAACTTGCCACCCTCCTGCTGTTGCCGGCATTGGCCGGATTGGTGCCGTCGGCGGTCGCGGACGCCGCGGCCCCGCGGCCGAATGTCATCTTGATGATGGCGGACGATCAGGGCTGGGGCGACGTGGGCTTCAACGGCCACCCGGTGCTCAAGACGCCCCATCTCGACACCATGGCGCGCGAGGGCGTGCGGCTGGAGCGGTTCTACGCGGCCGTCCCGGTGTGCTCGCCGACGCGCGGCTCCTGCCTCACCGGGCGACACCCGAGTCGGTACAACATCAACTGGGCGAGCGAGGGACGGATGCCTGCGGGCGAGGTCACGTTGGCGGAGGCGCTGCGCGACGCCGGCTACGCCACCGGGCATTTTGGCAAGTGGCACCTCGGGCAGCTCAGCCGCACCGTGCGGCAGGGACGCAAGAACAAGGTGGAGGCTTCGCGCTACGCACCGCCGTGGGAGCACGGGTTCACGACCTGCTTCACCACCGAGGGCAATGTGCCGACGTTCAACCCCTACTTCTACACCAACACCGCCGAGCGCGTGGAAAGCATCCTCCAGCAGGACGCCGAGACCGTGGGCACCGAGCACCGCTGGGCGGAGAACTACTGGATCGGGCCGGGCCGGTTCGTGGATGAGAACCTCGCGGGCGATGATTCGCAGCTGATCATGGACCGCGCGCTCGAGTTCATCCGTGGCGCCGCCGACCGGCCGTTCTTCGCCTGCGTCTGGTTCCACACGCCGCACACGCCCGTGGCGGCGGGGCGCGAGTCGCGCCGGCCGTATGCGGACCTCGAGGTGGGTCAGGAAACCGGGGTCAGGCTTTGGGGTTTGGGGTTCGTCGATTTTCCGGGTGAAGGAGTCTTGCTTGGGAGGTTCCGAGACGTGCGAGGACTGCCACGCGCACGAGGCGGGGAGGCAATGGGGTTTTGCCGAGCGCTTACTCCCGCGCTCCTCTACAACGCCGCCAGCAGTCCGCCGTCGACGTAGAGGATTTGGCCGTTCACGAAGTCGCTCGCGGGCGACGCTAGAAAGACCGCCGCGCCGGCGAGCTCTTCCGGTTTGCCCCAGCGGCCGGCCGGCGTGCGACCGCAGATCCATTTGTTGAACTCGACGTTTTCCACGAGCGCGCGGTTCAGCTCCGTCACGATGTAGCCGGGGCCGAGGCCGTTGCACTGGAGGCCGTGCTTTGCCCACTCGACCGCCATTGCGCGCGTGAGCATTTTTAAGCCGCCCTTCGCCGCCGAGTAGTTGGCGATCGTCGGCCGGCTCACTTCACTCATCACGGAGCACGTATTGATAATTTTTCCCGCGCCACGCGCGATCATCCGCGGCGCGACGGCCCGGGCGACGAGGAACACGCTCGTGAGATTCGCATCGAGCACCTCGCGCCACTGCGCCTCCGTCATCTCGGCGAGCGGAGCGCGGCGTTGGATGCCGGCGTTGTTGATGAGGATATTAATCGGCGCAAACTCGGCCTCGATGCGCGCGACCTCGCGTTCGATCGCGGCGGCATTGGTCACGTCAAAGGCCGCAAACGTCACGCGCGCTCCTGGCACGGTGGTGCGCACGGTGTCGGCGGCAGTGGCGAGTTTCGTGGCATCGCGGCCGTTGAGGACGACAGCGGCGCCGGCCCGCGCGAGCCCGCAAGCGAGGGAGAGGCCGATGCCCTGGCTGGAGCCGGTGATGAGCGCGGTGCGCCCCGTGAGATCGAAGAGGGGGTTGGGGGAAGACATGAGAAACCGCTAATCCACGCTAATCAGCGCTAATGCCCAACCAAAAATTCCGTCGCCGGGTTCGATGGCGACGAAGGTCCCCAAGCATAGGGGCGGACAACGAATTTACCGCTCGGCAGGCGCACTGCTTCCGGGAGTTGGTGTTTGGCGTAGCTTTCGCGCGCGAACACAAACGAGGCAGGGGCCACGCGCTCCAGCTCCCGATTTTTTCGATCAAACGGGAAACCAAAGACCAGTCGCTTCTGCGGAAACATCTCTCGGAAAACTGGCACGGCCGGGGCATAGTCCGCATCGCCCGAGACGATGACCGCCACATCGAACGCATCGCGGGCGGCGTGGGCGAAGACTTGGGCGACGATGTTCACGTCGGTGGCTTTCTCCTGCCAGATACGCTCGAAACGGGCGAGCGACGCGATCCAGACCTGCTTCGGTTTGAAGTGCCCGAGATAGACCTGCACACCGGTGGCGGTGAGGGCGCGCACGTAAGCGCGATGCCGCGAGAGGCGGTCGGGCTTCGTCAGGGCCAGATGCTCGGCGTAGGCGGTGAAGTAGCGGACACCGGCGAGTGTTTCGGTCGGGCCTAAAATATAAACATGGGCCTGGGCGAGAGCGGCGAGATCGAGCCATTTGACCGGCTCGGTCGGCGCGGCTAGCCGGGCACGTTCCAACGAGTGGTAGAGGTTGAACCCATCGTAGAAAAACATCACGCGGGGCGCGGGCGGATTCATGCGGAGGTTTTATTTCGGGCGAAAAAAAGCCCGCAGGTCGGAACCTGCGGGGGGCCGACATGGCGCGGTAACACAGTCCGGCACACGTTCGGGGATGACGGTGTGAGCAAAGCGCACATCGCTCGTATGTCAATCCACGTGGCGGTGAGAATTCCTCACTCCTCAAGCCGGACCTAAATCCTCATGCTGATCCTCGAGCCGAAACGCCCGTTGCTCCGCCAACGCCGCCGGAAGCGGGATGCGCTGCGTCAACGTTTCGGCAGGGCGGGCATCCACTTTGAACTGCTCGCCCATTGCCCCGTTGAACCAGCGCGAGCCGGTCGAAATAGTTGATGACTGTGCCGAGGAAAATCAGCGCGATGATCACCCACCGCCACGGGCGCTCCAGGGGCGCAACTTCGGTGCTCATAGCGGGCAAACCCTTTCAAATAATTCAACCACGGATAGGCACGGGTGAACACGGATCGGCTGAGTTCTGCATTTGTGTCTATCCGTGTTCATCCGTGGTTAAAAACTCCGGTTTGTAGGTCTCACTTAAATTTGTCCCGCATCGCTTGGATGCCGGGATTTTCGCGACGAGATGCGTGTGCGTCGGCTCGAAGAACTGCACCAAGCCGCGGTGCTGCCGGCCGACGAGAATCGTGAAGATGTAGCCCTCGTGGCCTGGCGCACGCAGCGTCGGATGGTAGCCGTGATCGATGCAATACGTGTCACCGTGGCGCGTCATCACGACCTCTGGTTCCGCGCCGCCACCGTCGGCGTCGTAGCGGAACTGCGCGCCGAAGCCGGTCTCCGGCCGGTAGCGGTAGTGATAAATTTCCTCGTGGTTCGTCTCCTCCGGTACCCGATCGGTGTCGTGTTTGTGCGGCGGATACCCCGACCAGCAGCCGGGATCGCCGTAGAGTTCGCTCACGAGCAAGTT
>CAMATV010000100.1 GCA_945861235.1 Opitutus sp. GAS368 | reverse complement strand
GATGGCGGTCGCGGGCCGGAGTTCGGGCTGCGGGTCGGTCGCGTCGAGTTCGCGGAGGGCGGCGGCCCAGTAGGCGTCGAAGTCGGCGGGACGGGGATTGCGGCCAGCGTAGGCGAGAAGACCGGAGAGTGGCAGGTCGATGAGGGGCATGGCGGAAGTTGGGATAGGGGCGGCCCGATTTTCAATGGTTAGAACAGGCGGAGGAAGGAGCGGGGCCCGACGTCGAGGAATGCGGTGGCAGGCGTGGGCTTGGCGGGAGCTGAGAGCGGGAGCGTCCGGAGGAGGAGGCCTTGTTCGTTGAAAATGCCGATGGCTGATTCGCGGGTGAGCAGGGCATAGAACTCGTGTTGGTCGGAGGCGTAGGCGAGCGTGGTGAGCGCGACATCGCGATCGAGCGCGACGGCGGTCAGACGTTGACCCTGGAGGTCGTGGGACGAAACGCGAGCGAGGTCGCCGCCGCTGAGTGCGAGCAGACGGTCGCGTACGGTATCGTAGGCGAGGGCGGCGGGCGGGGCGTTGAGGGTGGCGAGAGGGAGGGTGCGGATGAGTTCGCCGAAGCGGTTGAATTCGATGACGGCGGGTAGGGTGGAGTGGGGGGCGAACACGTGGCCGTCGCGCGGGCGAATGGCGAGATCGCCGCCGCGCGCATTCGCGAGGGCGGCGACGGTGAACTCGCGTTTGATGGCGCGGGCCGGGCGGTCGACGACGCGGATGAGGTCGCCGGGGGCGAGTCGCAGGAAAAAATGATCGGTGAACGGGTCGTAGGCGAAGCCGACGAGGTGTTCACCCACGGCGAGAAAACTGGGGACCGAGGCCGTCGTGCCATCGCTGCCGGCATCGTGGATTTCTGCGGGAGAATCCGCTGACGTGGAATAGCGATGGAGGGGGCCGGGCGTGGCGCAACCGGCGAGGAGGAGCAGGGTGGCGAGCGCGGGAGGGAGGAGGCAAATCCACAGACGGGACGCCCGTGCCACGGCGGGCAACCCGCGGGCGAGACGCCCGTGCCAGGGCGCAAAATTCGGTTTTCGCGTTGTCATCGCGAGGGGGCAGCGCGTGATTCGCGGCATGAAAGTCGCCTTCATCAGTGGAACGAGCATTGTTAATTCGACGCTATTTTCGTCGTGGGACGTGAAGACGGTCGAGACCCAATACGGGCCGGTGACGTATAAATCGCGGGGCGAGCAAGCGCTGATCAACCGCCACGGCTACGCGTTGCCGCTGCCGCCGCACTCGATTAACTATCGGGCGAACATCCGCGCGCTGGCGGACCTTGGGTTTCAGGATGTCGTCTCGTTGAACTCGGTGGGCTCGCTCAAGAAAGATCTGCCGCCGGGGACGTTGGTGTCGTGCAGCGACTACGTGGGCTTGCAGCAGGGGCCGGCGACGTTTTTTGACCACGAACTCAAAGGCGGCGCGCCGCTGATCGCAAATAATCTCATTCCCATGCTGATCGCGAATTTGGCGCCGGAGTTTAAGATTCACACGGGGAAAACGTATGTGCAGATGCGCGGGCCGCGCTTCGAGACGAAAGCGGAGATCAAGATCGTGCAGGACTGGGGCGATGTGGTCGGCATGACGGCGGCGCACGAGGCTGACCTCTGCACGGAGGCGGGGTTGCGTTACAACAGTCTCGCGCTGATCGACAATTACGCGAACGGGCTGGAGGGGACCGAGATTGATTTCGCGAAGTTCAAGGACCTCGTGAAATCCAACCAAGAGCGCGTGAACCGGCTGTTTGTGCGGATGCTGGAAATCCTCGGCTAAGAGCCGACGCGCGCGCCGGGTCGGAAGGCACCCGGAGATTTATTTCTGCGCGGTCGTGGTGCGCAGGGTGAGGTTCAATGTTGGGAGGGACTGAGGCGGTAGAGCCCCCCGCGCTCTAGCGTTTGTCAAAAATATGGAGTCAAAAAAATTGTGGGCGCGGGTGTCGCGATGGATCCGGCGGAGAGTTGGGGATTTCCATTGAGCGGAGCGGCTAGCACGGACTACGAACTGCCGGTGACCGAGGAGGAGCTGACTAGCGGGGTGATTCTGATACGGACGAAAAAACGTGAACCGCTTTCGCAGCGGAGCGCGGTTCTGACATTGACGCGAAGTCGTCCGAGGGGATTTGCATCGATCGACCCAGTGTATTGTGTGGCGGCAGCATGAACACAACCATCGGCGTTATCGGACTTGGCATCATCGGCGGCGTATGGGCGCGGCACTACGCGGCGGCGGGGAAACTCGCGGGAGCGTGGAACCGCACCTCCCAGCCGGATTTTCCCTCGTGGAAGGCCACGGCGGCGGAGGTGGCGCGGGCGGCCGATGTGATTCAGATCGTCGTGGCCGATCCGGCGGCGGTGCGGGCGGTGTTGGCGCAGATCGCGCCGGAGCTCGGGGCGGGCAAGATTGTCGTGCAGTCGAGCACGATCGATCCGGCGAGTGCGGCGGAGTTTGCCGCGACGGTGGTGGCGCGCGGGGCGCGGTACCTCGAAGCACCGTTCAGCGGGAGTAAGCCGGCGGCGGAGCAGAAGCTCTCCGTGTTTTTCTTGGGTGGTGACGTCGCGCTGATCGCCGAGGTCGAGGCGCTGCTCGCGCTCGTGTCGGCGCACCGGTTTGTGATCGGCACGCCGGCGCAGGCGGCGGCGTTTAAGCTGGCGACGAACCTCAATGTCGCCGCGCAGATGCAGGGATTGGTGGAGGCGATCACGATGGCGCGGAGGGCGGGAATCAGCGACGACGTTTTTTTCTCGGTGCTGGCCAAGCACACGAGCTACTCGCCGCTGGCGAAGCTGAAGGAGCCGAAGCTGCGCGCGGGGGATTTCGCGCCGCAGTTTTCGGTGAAGCATCTGCACAAGGACCTGCGGCTGGCGTCGGACATGGCGGGCTGCACGGATTTTCCCCTGCTGGCGATGTTGCGGGAAACGTTGCAGACGGCGGAGGCGCGCGGGCTGGGGAATGAGGATATAGCCGCGGTCATCAAGCTGCTCGATGAGGGTTGAGGGCAAGAACGCGTTTGCGCCGATTGAGCGGGCGACTAGTGTCCGCGCTCATGAGCGATTTTTTGCAGGCGGGGCAAATCACCGAGGCGACGCAGGGGTTGGAGCGGCTGCGCGCCAACATGCGCGTGACGATCAAGGGCAAAGACGAGGTCGTCGAGCAAGTGCTCGTGTGCCTCGTGGCCGGCGGGCATTTGTTGATCGAGGATCTGCCGGGAGTCGGCAAGACGACGCTGGCCTACTCGCTCGCGCGGTCGATGGACTGTGTGTTTTCGCGCGTGCAGTTCACGAGTGATTTGCTGCCGAGCGATGTGACCGGGGTGGCGATCTACGACGAGACGATCAAGGAGTTTGTGTTCAAGAAAGGGCCGGTGTTCGCGAATGTCGTGCTGGCCGATGAGATCAACCGCGCGACGCCAAAAACTCAGTCGGCGTTGCTTGAAGTGATGGATCGCGCGAGGGTGACGGTCGATGGCGAGGCGCACGCGGTGGGTTCACCGTTTATGGTGTTCGCGACGCAAAATCCCGTGGATTACGAAGGGACGTTTCCGTTGCCGGAAAGCCAAATGGACCGGTTTCTCATGCGGCTGCAGATGGGCTATCCGCAGGCGGTGGATGAGCTGGAGATTTTGAGAACGCAGCGCGGCGGTTATGATGCGATCGCGCTCAATCCGGTGGTGACGCGGAGTGAAGTCGTGAAGCTCCAAGCGTTGGCGCACGGGGTGTTCGTCGAGGAGAGCGTGCTCGATTACGTCCTGAAGATTGTGACGGCGACGCGCACGGAGTCGGAATTTCGGGCCGGCGTGAGTGTGCGCGGCGGGCTGGCGCTGCGCACGGCGGCACAGGCGCGGGCGTTGGTGAAAGGGCGCGACTTTGTGTTGCCCGAGGATGTCGCGGAGCTCGTGACGGCGGTGCTGGCCCATCGGCTCGGTCTCGCGCGGCAGACCAGTGATGCACTCGAAGAGCGGCGCGCGGTGGGCGCGGTGTTGAAGCGGATCGTGGCGGCGATTCCCACGCCGGCGTGAACGGACGGGCAGAGCTCCACGTTGAACGCGCAACGCTTAATTTTTAACGTTTAACGCCCCATGGATGCAGTCGGCACTTCAGCGTTGGGCGTGGAACGTTCCGCGTTAAACGTTCTGCGCGACGGCGCAGAGTGGGCTGGGCCGGGCGTGGGGGGGGGAACGCGGAGGAAATTTACATGGAGTGCGCTGTTGTGGGCACTCGTCCACCCGCAGCGGGGGCATCGTATCGTGCCGACGCTGCCGGGTGTGCTCCTCATCGGGCTGTCCATGGGCATCGGCACGGCGGCGTATAATTCATCGAACAATATTTTGTTTATCACGCTCTCGTTGCTGTTGGCGTGTTTGATTTTGAGCGGAGTCTTGTCGTGGTTGAATCTGCGGGGGGTGGCGTGGAGGCTGCGGTTGGCGGCGCCGTTGCGGGTGGGGCACGGGGCGGTGGTGGCGTTGGAATTGAGAAACCGAAAGGCGTTTTTGCCGACGTATGGGCTGTGGTTCGAGCTGGCGGCACGCGCGGTCGAGGTGGGCGTGCGGCAGCGGGCCGAGTCGACGGTCACAGGGCGGGGCATCAACGTGCGCGAGATGTTGGCGAAGGCGGAGGCGGCCGTGACGCGCGGACGACTGGGCTTGCGGACGCGCCTTGAGCCCCAGGGCGAGGCGCGGTTGGAGTGGGGGTGTAAGCCGGAAAAACGCGGTTTGCTGCGGGTGGAGCTCACGTGCGTGGCGTCGCTTTTCCCTTTTGGGTTTTTGAAAAAGGAAATCGGCACAGCGTTGTGCGCGGAGACGGTGGTGTGGCCGGCGGCGGTGGCGTATCAGGTCCATGCGGTCGCGGCACCGCGTCGTCAAGCGGGCGGCCCCCGGATGGCGCGGGCGGGAACAGGCGGAGATTTGCACGCCCTGCGGCGTTACGCGGTGGGGGACTCGCACCGGTTAATTCACTGGAAGGCGAGCGCGCGGACGCGGACGTTGCTAGTGCGGCAATTGGCGGCGGAGAGCGCGGAGGGCTTCTCGCTCTGGTTGCGGACCGATGCGGCCGTGTGGACGCGCCCGGAGCAGTTTGAACTACTCGTGAGTTTTTGTGGGACCTTGGCCGGAGATTTTTTTCGGGCGGGTCGGCTGACCGGTGTGGCGATTGATGGGGAGGCACCGGTATCCGTCCGGCGAGTGCACGATGTGGAAGCGTTCTTGGACCGGTTGGCGACCGTGCGTTGCGCGGAGGGTGACGAACAAACGGGGATGGCTCCGGGGAGCTTGGTGGAGCGTGGGGAGCTGCGCGGGCGAAGAAATGTGATGACGTTTGTGCCGGACGGAACGCGTGGCGTGGTGGCGCTGGTCGACGGGGAAAGGGCAGCGTCGATATGAGTGCGCGAGGAGAACGCGGCCCGGCGACAAGCGCCGGCCCTACGGTCATTGCGAGACGGGCACAGCTGACGCAGGAGGAGTTGCACCAAGTGAAATGGATGCTCGGCGGCGTGCTCACGTTGCTGGCGGTCTGGACCGTTTTCTACATGGACGTGGCAGCGTGGTCGCTGATGGTGGCAACGACGCTGACGACTGGGGCGGCGCTCGTGTGGCCGCGGTTGCCGGCCCGCGTGCCGGCGCTGGCGCACACTTTGGCCTTTCCAGTCATCGTAGCTTTGTTTGCCGGCGACCTTTGGCTGACGTCGGAGGTGCTGCCGGCGATGGTGCGGCTGGGGATGCTGCTCCTGCTGTATCGCGGAATCAGTTACCGACAGCGCCGCGACGATCTCCAAGTGATCGTGCTTGGGCTTTTTTTGATCGTGGTCGCGGGGGTGTTGACGGCGTCGCTTTTGTTTGCGTTGCAGATCCTGATCTACACGGGGTGTACGCTGGGGTTTTTGCTCGTGATTACGTTGACCGAGTCGCTGGAGGGCGGACAAAAGCCCGGGCCGCACAAAGCAGGAGACTTGCCGACTTGGGCGGCGCACGCGGATTGGGGCCGGCTGTTTCGGCGTTTACGCGAAGTGTCGGATTGGCGCGTGGTGACGCTGGGCGCGGTGCTGTTTGCAGGGGTGTTGGCGGTGTCGGCTTTGTTGTTCTTGGCGATTCCTCGTTTCCAGCTGGAGAACAGCCTGTTTTTGGACCGTTACGTTTCGAAGAAGGCGCGGTCGGGCTTCAACGACTCTATCAAGTTCGGTGACGTGTCGGAGATCATTCAGGACACGAGCGTGGCCTTGACCGTAGACGTGTCGGATCGCAGCCAGGTGCCGGTGGCGCCGTATTGGCGGATGGTGGTGCTCGACGAGTATCGCGACGGGACTTTTCGGTTTTCGGCGGGGCTCAAGAGAGAAGCGCTGGGCAAGGATCGCACGGACACAGCCTTGCGGGGAGAGGCGCGCCCGCGAATGGGCGCGGCGGTTTTCTGGACGTTTTATCTCGAGTCCGGGGTGAGTCGCTACCTGCCGCTATTGGGCGAATTTGAACGGTTGCAGTTTCGTGAGCCGCAGAATTTTCAATTGGCGGCGGAGCTGAACGTGGTGGCCCTGCGGAATGAGCCGGTCTCGATGACCGCCTACCGCGTGGAGGGTTTGGATACGTCGGGGATAGTGCGCGATCCGGCGTTTGCCCGGCGCTGGCAGGAGCGCGATCCGGCGGTGGCACCGAAGGCGGTGATGCAACATCGGGTGGGAGTGGGCGATTCGGAACGGACCCGGCTGGAGCAAATCGTGGCCGAGATTGCGATGGGTGGGCCTGGGCTGGCGGCTGACGAATTTACGCGGCGGACCGAGGAGTGGCTGAGGAAGAACCACGCCTATTCGCTGTCGCCCCGGGTGCCTGGGGGCGAGGGGGATCCACTGGTGCGCTGGCTGGTTTCACACGAGGCGGGGCATTGCGAGTTGTTCGCGGGGTCGTTCGTGTTGCTGGCGCGGACGGCCGGATTTCCGGCCCGGGTGGTGACGGGATTTCGGGGCGGCACGTGGAACGGTTTCTCTAACAACTTCACGATTCGCAACTCCGACGCCCATGCGTGGGCGGAGATTTTCGATGAGTCGACCGGTGCATGGTTGCGGGGAGATGCCCTCGGCGTTGCGGTTGCGGACCAGACGAGCGAAGCGCAGCGGGAGGCGGCGTTGGTGCGTCGGATGGACCGGAGTTGGTCGGCGCGCTTCGACAGCCTGCGGGTTTTTTGGTATCGCCGCATCGTAAACTTCGATCAGCGCTCGCAGGTAGAGACGCTCCGCGCGGTGAAGACGGCGACGCAAAATTCGGGGAAGCGGCTGCGCGAGGCGGTCGAGCGGCTCGGCGCGGACCTAAAGGCGTGGCTGTCGGCTCCGTGGGACGGAGTGCGGGTCATCAAGTCTTTCGCTGCGGTGGTGCTAATGGGCGGAATGACCTGGTGGTGGATCGCGGTGGGGCGAGGATTGGTGCGCGGGCGTTGGCTCTGGTGCGGGGGGCGACGATCAGATCCGGTGCGGCTGTTGGCTGGACGATGGCTCGGCGCAATGGCTGGGTATCGCTTGGCGAGCGGCGAATCGAGGGAATTACGGGAGGTGGTGGCGGAATTGCAGCGGGTGCGTTTCGGACCGCGGGAGACTTGGCCGGAACCCGAGGGAGTATTTCGGCGCGCGCGACGGGTCTTGCGCGAGGTGCGACGCCAACGGCGGGCGGCGGGCTGATTTTCCAGCGTCACCTCTGCTCAAGAAGCGCCCGAAATTACTTGTCACGTATTACGTGACAAACCCTCCGCGCGGCGTCGTGAAAAGTGTCACGGATTACTTGACATAGTATTACGTGAAAATCGCATCGTTTCGCCTCCGGGCACTTGTCACGTATTACGTGACAAACCCTCCGCGCGGCGTCGTGAAAAGTGTCACGGATTACGTGACATAGTATTACGTGAAAATCGTATCGTTTCGCCTCTGGGCACTTGTCACGTATTACGTGACAAACCCTCCGCGCAGCGTCGTGAAAAGTGTCACGGATTACGTGACATAGTATTACGTGGCACTCGCATCGTTTCGCCTCCGGGCACTTGTCACGGATTACGTGACAAACCCTCTAGAAATGGCTGGGTTTTCTTCGCGGAGTTAACCGGGTGTCGGCTACTTTCCCTTGGCGGGCTGGAACGGGGAGGCGGCGGCGCGATTCTTCTTTTCGAAATATTTTTTGAGGATCGCACTGGCGACTGGACCGGCATTGCGGCCGCCGCCAAATTCTTCCCCGGGCGTATCGCCTTCGAGGGCGACGGCGATGGCGATTTCGGGGTTTTCCACGGGGGCAAAGCAGATGAACCAGGCAATGTTAATCATGCCGGCCTTAGTGGGGACCTGCGCGGTGCCCGTCTTTCCAGCGATGCGCACGCCGGGGACGCGCTGGATTTCAACAGTCGTAAGGTTGCGAGCGGTGCCCCTGGGCGGAAGGGTGCAGGCTTCCATGCCCTCGATGAGGGCGGCGCGTTGTTCGGGCGTGAGACCGATGGATTCAGATTTTTGGCGCGGTCGGTTGGGCTGATGGATCAAAGTCGGTTGGGTGAAGACCTCGCCACGCGCGACCGAGGCAGTGAAGCAGGCCATCTGGAGGGGCGTGACGAGGACGAAGCCCTGCCCCATCGACATGTTGGCGGTGTCGCCGGGGAACCATTTTTCGTTTTTCGCGCGCTCTTTCCAGGCGTTGTCGGGCACGAGCATGCCGCGGGTCTCGCCGGGGAGTTCGATGCCGGTGCGACGGTCGAAGTGGAAACGCCGCGCCTCTTCGGCGAGGCCTTCGGGTTTGGTCAGCCAGCCCGCTTCATTGAAGTAGAGGTCACAACTCTCCGCGATGGCCTCGCGGAGGAGTACATTGTGGTGATGGCCGAGGCCATTGTAACAGACGAAGCGGTGATTGAATTTTTGGAGAAAGCCGTCGCAGTCGATAATCGGCGCGTCGGGGGTGATCGCTCCGCGACGCAGGGCGGCGATGGAGGTGAGGATTTTGTAGGTCGAGCCTGGTGGGTAAAGGCCGCTGAGGGCGCGGTTGAACTCGCCGCCTTGGGCCTGAATCGCGGCGTAGGTGGCGTTGCTGACGCGGGGCGAGAAATCGGTGAGGTTGTAGTCGGGCTTGCTGACGAGGGTGAGCACTTCGCCGGTGGCGACATCGAGGGCGACGGCGGCGCCGACCTGATCGCCGATGGTTTGCTCGGCCGCGAGTTGGAGGTCGATGTCGAGGGAGCTGACCAAATTTTTTCCTTGGAGGGGCAGTCGTTTCTCGAGCGGTGGGTTGACCTTGTAGCCGGCGGGATCGACGCGAAAAATTGTGCCGCCGGCCTCACCTTGGAGTTGGCTGTCGAAGGTTTTTTCCAAGCCGTCTTTACCGATGGTGCCCTTCAT
>CAMATV010000099.1 GCA_945861235.1 Opitutus sp. GAS368 | reverse complement strand
TTCGGATCGAGCCAAGAGAACCAGCGGTAGTAGACGAACACGGTGTGGCTGATCAGGCGCTTGGCGGGCGGCTGGAGATAGCGGTGCCCTTCGAAATAGAAACGGAGAGCGGTATCGGCGCGCTGGTCGGCGGAGACCGCGGCAAGAATCTGCGCGGCGTGGTTGAGGATGGCTTGGTCAGGCATGAAACGAAGGTGATTACGCGGATGCCGAGGCGAAGGGCGATGCCAATTTCCGGTGGAGGGGATTGAGGCTGAATCGGCTTGCTCGGCTTTGCGCGCGTGGGCTACTGCTGTTGAGCAGGTCGAACCCTTTGTTCAGCCGAATCCCCGAACCGCTCTATCCCAAGAATATCATGATGTCTGCCTACACCCGCCGTGAATTTACAAAACTCGCCCTGACCGCGCTCCCTGCGGCCGGGATGTTTTCGGCCCTGAATCCCTTGCGGGCGGCCGCCAGCGGCGGCAAGCCGAACTCCCGGGTCGCCGGAGTGCACATCGGCCTGAACGTGCCCTACAGTTTTGGTGGGCGGACGATGGCTGGTGACGAAATTCTTAAAAATTGTCGCGAGCTCAACCTCAGTGCGGTCGAGTTGCGCGCGCAGCCGGTCGAGTTGTTCATGGGGATGCCCGCGATTGTGGTGGCGGCTAAGACCGGCTCCCCGAAGGCGGGTGCAGCGGCCGATGGGAACACGGCGAAGATCCGCGAGTGGCGGAAATCGGCGACGATGGATCGCGTGAAAGATTTTCGCCGCATGTATGACGAAGGCGGCGTGAGCATTGAGATTCTCAAGGTGGACGGGATCTTCGCGATGACCCCCGAGGAACTCGATTACAGTTTCACGATGGCGAAGCTGCTCGGAGCGCGGGCGATCTCGACGGAGATTTCCAAGGTTGATGCCGACGTGCGGCGGGTGGGCGAGTTTGCCGAGAAACACCAGTTGATGATCGCATTGCACGGTCACGCGAGTACGACGGGAGCACAGTATGAACACAGCTACACGCTCGGGAAATTTGTCGGCACGAATCTGGACATCGGCCACTACGTCGCCGGGGACAATGGCTCGCCGGTGGAGTTCATGAAGCGGCACCACGCGCGGATTTCGCATGTCCACATCAAGGATCGGAAACTGAACAAGGAGACCAAGAACGGACCGAACACGCCGTTTGGCGAAGGCGACACACCGATCAAAGACGTGCTGCGATTGATCCGGGACAATAAATGGCCGATCCAGGCGACGATTGAATTTGAATATAAGGTTCCCGAAACATCTACGCGGATGGGAGAGATTGCGCGGGCGGTGAAATATTGCCGCGACGCGCTGGCGTGAGTCGGCGATGACTGGTGAGGCCACCTGGCCGGCACGGGTCGCCTTTATTTTGTTTCGCGCGATGGCAGGCGAAGTCCCGCTTCCCACGCGGGAAGAAACTGTGCACGTTGGGAGCGTGAAAGCCTCCGATTTTTTTGCCCTGCCCCGATCGCTCACGCTCTTCGCGGGGCATTTTCCCGCCGACGTGCCGCCATGGGATTGGTTGAAACAGATTGGTGCGGCGTTGGCGGCGCAGGATTTGAGCGCGGCGGGGTCGTCGCCGGAGCGGTCGTCGGGGGTGCAGATCGAGGGTGCCGTCTTTATGCACCCGACGGTGAAACTGCCGGCTTATGCGACGATTATCGGTCCGGCGTGGATTGGGGCGAACACTCAGATCCGGCCGGGGGCTTACATCCGGGGCAACGTGATCGTGGGTGAAGGGTGCGTCTTGGGTAATGCGTGTGAGTTTAAGAACTGCCTCTTGATGGATCACGTGCAGGTGCCACACTTCAGCTACGTGGGTGATTCGATTCTGGGGAATGGCGCGCACTTTGGAGCGGGGGTGATCTGCTCGAATTTGCGACTCGATCAGCAACCGATTGTGGTGCGGCTTCCGGAGGCAACGTATGAGACGGGTCTGAAAAAATTTGGCGCGATCGTGGGTGACCACGCCGAGGTCGGCTGCAACGCGGTGCTGAACCCCGGCACACTCCTCGGGCCGCGCGCGCTAGTCATGCCAGCCATGGCGTTTTCGGGTTACCTGCCACCTGCCATGATTGCTCATGTGCGGCCGACGATAAAACTGATCCCGCGCCGGGATTGACGCGCGGGAGGTCCGTCGCCGAAGTGCACTTTTCTTTTCATGCGCACACTCACCGGTATCACGCCTTCGGGCACGCTCCACATCGGGAACTATTTTGGCGCAATGCGCCCGGCGATCGATGCGCAAGTGCGCGGCGATTGTTTCTATTTCATCGCGGACTACCACTCGATGACGACGGTGACCGATGCGGCGGAGCGGCGGAAGAATACCCACGGCATCGCGCTCGACTGGCTCGCGTGCGGGCTCGATCCGCAGACGAGTGTTTTTTGGCGGCAAAGTGATGTGCCCGAGGTTTGCGAACTGATGTGGATGCTGGGCACGCTCGCGCCGATGGGGCTGATGGAGCGCGCGCACAGCTACAAGGACAAGACGGCGAAGGGGATTTCGCCGAACTTTGGGTTGTTTGCGTATCCGGTGCTGATGGCGGCGGATATTTTACTCTACGACACGCATCGCGTGCCGGTGGGACGCGATCAGAAGCAGCACGTCGAAATGACGCGCGACATGGCGATCAAGTTCAATGAAGCCTACGGCGAAACGCTCGTCGTGCCGGAGTCGGAAATTCGCGACGAGGTGGCGGTGATTCCCGGGCTCGACGGGCAAAAAATGTCCAAGAGCTACGGCAACACGATCGAGATTTTTGGCGATGAGAAGGTGCTGCGGAAAAAAATCATGGGGATCGTGATGGATTCACGCACGCCGGCGGAGCCGAAGCCGGACGCGGACAAGAATCTCGCGATCCAATTGTTGAAATTTTTTGCTACGGCCGAGGTTGCGACGGACACCGAAAATCGGCTGCGCGCGGGCGGGCTGGGCTACGGCGATTTGAAGAAAGCGCTGTTCGAGCACTACTGGAATTATTTTGCGGCGGCGCGCGCGCGGCGCGCGGAGCTAGCGGCGAATCTCGACCACGTGGACGCGGTGCTGCGCGACGGTGCGCAGCGGGCTCGCGCGGTGGCGGAGCAGGTGATTGGCCGGGCGCGCAAGGCGAGCGGGCTGAGGTGAGAACCTGCAACCCCCGCGGAGAGACGGCTGATTCGCAGTATGACCTTCCCGGAGACGGCGGCTTCGTTGGCGAGGGCCTGCTCGCGGCCGTTGCAAGTTTTGAGGATGGGAAACCACGAAGTCTGCTCAGCGTAGTTGCGCTCTATGCGACGGACGGCTTGCCCAAAGATGGGGCGAACGCGTGGGTGAGTGGCGGACCGCGAGCAGGCTCGGCGACCTGCACAGCGCTGACGGGGACGACCATCAGACGACCGTGACGGGCGGGGGCGCGAGCCGGGCGATCTCCGCCATGATGCGTTCGCTGGCGATCTGGTAACGCTCTTTGCCGGACTTGGAATCGTCGTAGGCGGCGGGGAGAATCGGGCGACCGAAGACGACGGTCACGCGGGTGCCGAGGCGGGGAAATTTCACGCCCTTGCCGAAGGCTTCGAAGGAGCCGAAAATACGCGCGGGCACGACGGGGACTTGGGTGCGGCACGCGATGAGGCCGACGCCGGCTTTGGCGGCTTGGAGGGTGCCGTCGAGTGAACGCGTGCCCTCGGGGAAGAGGATGAGGCCGCGGTTTTCTTTGATGGCTTTCAGGACACGCTTGATGGCGCTCACGTCTTGGCCACCGTCGCGGTCGACGGGGATGGTGCCGACGGAGTCGAGCCACCACGAGGCGAAGCGGCTGTTCCAAAGTGTCTTGCGGGCAAAGTAGGCGATTTGGCGTGGGACCTGGCAACCGATGAAAGGCGGATCGAGAAAACTGGTATGGTTGGCGGCGACGAGGAAACCGCCGGAAGTCGGCAGGTTTTCCACGCCGATGACTTCACCACGGAAGAACACGGCGTGAAGCACGCCGAAGAGGTAGTGGCAGACACCGTAGATCGGCTGCATCTCCGCCTGAGGGAAAGCGTGGCTCATGCAGCAGCGAGTTTGGTGGCGATGGCCGCAGCCATCAGGGCGACGACCTGGGCGAGGCCGATGTGCGTGGTGTCGATCGAGGTCGCGCCGACGGGGCAGGCCAGCGGGGCGGTTTTGCGGGAGGAGTCGAGGCGGTCGCGTTCGACGATGGAATCTTGCTGGCCCTCGTTGGCGCGGCGGCGAGCACGTTCGACGGGATCGGCGTGCAGGAAGAAGCGGAAATCGGCGTCGGGAAAAATTACGGAACCGATATCGCGGCCTTCCATGACGAGACCGCAGAAGCCGTGGGCGCGGGCGACGTCGGCCTGGCCGCGCTGATAGGCGAGGAGCGCGGCGCGGAGTTGGGGAATCGCGGCGAAGTGGGAGACGGCGGCATTGACGGCGGAGGTGCGAATCTCGGCGTCGGCGACGGGTTGGCCGGAGATTTCCATTTGGGCGGAGCGGCCGTTCAAAGCAGTGCCCAGCCGGAGGGCCGCCAGAGCCGTCTGCACGGTCGCAAGGTCGGTCGGCGCGGCGCCGGCGCGCAGCAGGCCGGCGGTGAGGGCCCGATAAAAGGAACCGGTGTCGACGTGGAGGAAGTTAAAACGCTCGCTGATCAGGCGCGACGAGGAGGATTTTCCAGAAGCGGCGCCGCCGTCGATGGCAACGATGAGGAAAGGGGCGGAGGCGGCGGTCACGGGAGGCGTCACGGGGCGAGGGAGTTTTTCCGCAGCGTGTCCAGCAACTCAAAAAAGTGCGGAAAAGTTTTGGCGCAGCAGGCGGGATTGCGGATGGTGAGCCACGGGCGCGGGGCGGAATCGCGCGAGCCGTGGAGGTTGTGACAGCCGAGAATGGCGAAACTCATGGCGAAGCGGTGGTCGCCGTAGGTTTCGATTTTAAGCGGAGTGGTGGCGGAGCGACGACGGAGTTCGGCGAGGTCGGGCGTGATGGTGAGGCCGTCTTGGTCTTCGTGTTCGTGGACGTCTTGGCCAAGTTTGCGAAGTTCGGCGACCATACCGGCGACACGGTCGGTCTCCTGTTTTCGCGAGTGAGCGATGCCGGTGATGGTGGTGGGGCCTGCGAGCAACGGGGCGAGGGCGGCGAGGGTGAGAAAAGTGTCGGAGAATTCGGAAAAATTTTGCGTTATTCCGCGGAGGACGGTGTCGGGCCGAACCGTGATGTCGACGTCACCGTTGAACGGAGCGACTTCGGCACCGAGACGCGTGAGGACGTTGAGAAATTGGGAATCGCCCTGGAGGCCGTGGGCGGGCGGGAGCAAGTTGGCGATGTGCGTGGTACCGCCGACGGCGAGCGGGAGGGCGGTGAAATAGCTCGAAGCGGTCGCGTCGGGTTCGATGGCGTAGGTTGCGGGTGGGGCATAGCGGCCTGCGGGAATCGCGATGGTATCGCCGGTACGCGTGAGTTTTTGCGCGAAACCGAACTGAGCCATTTGATTGATCGTCATCGCGACGAAGGGCCAGCGGACGCCGCCCACGAGGGTGATTTCGATCGGCGCAGCGACGTGGGGTGCGACCATCAAGAGCGCGGAAAGCAGTTGGCTGCTCTCGCTGGCGTCGATGGAGACGGGCCCACCGCCGAGGCCGTGGGCGTGAATTTCGAACGGGAAAAATCCTTCGACGCCGGTGCAGTGGATCTCGGCACCGAGGGTGCGGAGTGCGTCGATGAGGGGTTTCATCGGGCGCTTGCGCATCTGGGGCACGCCATCGAGGCGATAGATGCCGCAGGGCGCTACAGCGCAGAGGGCGGTGAGGAAACGGGCGGCGGTGCCAGCGAGGCCGACGAAGAGGTCGATCGGCGCGGAGATCGAAGTGCTGGGGAAAGCGGCGGTTTGGTCGGAGACGCGGAGGGTGTGGGCGGAGTCGTCAGCGGTGACGGTGAAGCCGAGTTTCCGGAGGGCTTCGGCCATCAGGTGCGTGTCTTCGCTAAAGAGCGCGCCCGTCAGCGTGACGGTCCGGTCGCAGAGGGCGGCGAGGAGGAGGGCGCGGTTGGTGAGGCTTTTCGAGCCGGGCAGAGTGACGGTGCCACGGGCGGGCCGCGTGAAGGGCTGAATGAGTAGATGGTCGGGCAGGACGGTAGTCACGGCAGCGGGCGGAATTGGTCGCGGTAGGCTTTGCCGCGCTCAATTCGGGCGGCGACTTCGACGTAGTCGCGGTTGGCGAGAGCGGTGCGCAGGCTATGGAGTTCGTCTTCGAAGCCGCTGAGGGCGCGGAGAACCTCGTCGCGATTTTGTTCGAGGATCGCGCGCCAGATTTGTGGGTCGCTGCCGGCGATGCGCGTGGTGTCGCGCAGGCCGCCGCCGGCGTGGTGGCGCCACGTGGGATTTTTTGTGGCGAGAAATCCGCAGAGACTGGATGCGATGACTTGAGGCAGGTGGCTGATGTGCGCGACGATTTCGTCGTGCTGGTCAGGCGCGACCGTCACGACCTCGGCGCCGAGTGCGTGCCAAAATTCGACGACGGTGGCGGTGGCTTGGGCGGCGGTATCGGCGAGCGGAGTGACGAAACAGGTACGGTGTTCGAAGAGGGTTGCGGTGCTGTGTTCCCAGCCGGTTTTTTCGGAGCCGGCCATCGGGTGGGCACCGACGAAGTGGGCGTGGGGTGCGAGGGCGGCGTGACCGAGGCGGGAGATTTCGTTTTTTACGCTGCCGACGTCGGTGACGAGCGTGCCGGGGGCAAGGTCGGGGGCGATTTGGCGGGCGAGGGGGACGATCTGGTCGACGGGCGCGGCGATCACAACGAGGTCGGCACCGCGGACGGCTGCGTTGGGCGTGTCCGCGACGGCGTCGCACCACGGTTGCGCGCGAAGTTTGAGCCGTGATTCCGGCCGGCGGGTCCACAGCACGATGCGTCGCGCGACGTCGCGCTGGCGCGCGGCGCGGGCAACCGATCCCCCGAGGAGACCGGGGGCGAGAATCGTGAGCTGAGTGATTGCGGGCACGTCGGGCAAAGACGCAAAATCGCCGGACGGTGTCGAGCACTACAACGGGTTAACAACGGGTGAACAACGGGTGAACGCGTCCGGTGAGGGTCGATGGACAACGCGTTGCAATTTACCCGGACGAACCTTTGCTCACGGGAATGTCCTATCGACCGACGTGGAAAGACCGCCTCGAAGACGCGGAGCCATACCTAGGTCCGGCGATCGCGGGCGTGGTCATGTTGGCGCTCGTGGGCTGGTTGGGGTGGCACACGTTCGGCTCCGAAAAGTCGACGAAACCACTCGCGGTGCCACCGAAGGAAGCCGTGGACCGGCTGGCTGCCAGGCGGCGCGTGGCGGGTGAGGCCGACGTATTAGAAAAAAATTACCGGCGCGCGCTCGAAGCGGGAGTGCCGGAGGAGACGGCGGCGGCGATGCTCAATCGGGCGATCGAAAAGCAGCGCGAGCTCATGCGGTTGGAGCCGACGGTGAGCACCGAACACGCGGCGCAGCTGGCGGCTTTGGAAGGGGCGCGGGGCTCGCAACGTTCGCGCGGGGCGCTCGCGCGGAGCACGGTGTTGGAAAAAGAGGCGCTGGCGGCGCAGCAGGCAGGGCGAGGCGCCGAGGCGCGGGAGAAAATGCAGGAGGCGCTGCGACTGCAACGGGAGGCGAACGCGAACGCGACGAAGGATGAGCTGAAGGATGTGTCGCGCGAGTCGCGACTCGCGCAGGAGGTCTCCGGGGCCGAGGCGGAGCCGTTGCGCGCGGCGGTGGCGACGGCCCTGACGCTCGCGCGTTCCGCCATTGCGCAGGAGAAATGGGAGGACGCACAGAACGCCTACACGGAAGCGAGAAAGTCGCAGGCGGAGTTGAACCAGCGGTTCCCCGCGACGCGGTACGCGGACGTGGCGGCGCTCGACAAGATCGACGGAGAATTGGCCTCGTTGCGGGCGGCGGGACTCGCGGCGGTGGTGACGGCGCGGGAGCGAGACGGCGACGCGGCCGCGAAGGCTGGGCGGGTACAGGAAGCGGCGGCGTCATACGCGGCCGCAGCGGCGGGGCAGCAGGAGATCAATGCGAAATTTTCCAAGAGCCGCTTTGCCTCGGAGGCGCGCGCCGAGGATTTGGATGGGCGGCGGCAGACGGTGCTGTCGACGGAGCTGCTGGGACGCGCGGCGATGATCGACCGGGAGCTGAGCGAGGCGCTGCGCCGGCGGCAGAATTCGGCGGCAACGGAGAAACTATCGGTGGCGCTAAAGATCGTGGAGAAGGTGGCGGCCGAGTATCCCCGGAGTCGCTCGTTGGATCCGGCCTTGCAGCGGAAGCTGGCGTATCTCGCGCTGAGAACCAGTGATTTGGATACGTTACAGGAGCAGGTTTTAGCGCGGCTCGCTCCGCTGCCGGGGATGCCGCGACTCCAGATGCTCACTACGGAAGTGGCGCAGGAGCTTTACCACCGGGTGATGAACGTGAATCCGAGCCGCCAGGCGGGGCGCGGTTTGCCGGTGGATTCGGTCAGCTGGCTCGACACTCAGGAATTTTGCGAACGCTTGTCGTGGGTGCTCGGACGGCTGGTGCGGTTGCCGTCGGAGGTGGAGTTTACCCGTGCGTGGAGTGCGGGCGGGGCCGGCGCGTGGTCGGCGGACAACAGCGGGGGACGCAGTCGGGAGACGGGAAAGTCACCGGCCACACCGGCGGGGTATTACGACGTGGTGGGAAATCTCGCCGAGTGGCTGCAACCGCCGCTGCCGGTGGGTCCGACGGCGCCGGTGGCCGGCGGCAGTTATTTGGACTCGGCCGAAGCCCTGAAAATGCTGAAAGTCGGGCCCGTGGAGAAGCGCGATCGCGCCGGGCACATTGGATTTCGCGTGGTGATTGAGCCCGACGCGAATTGAACCGGACGTGGTCCGGCGACCGTAGGCCTGATCACCGGCGGTGGGCGGAACGTCGTCCGCTACGCACCGAGTGCGGCAATGAGGGCAAATTCTTCGCGACTCAGTGGGAGCACGGAGAGGCGGCTTTGCCGGAGGAGGGCGATGTTGACGAGGGCCGGCTCGGCTTTAATTTGGGCGAGCGTGACGGGGCGAGTGAGCGCGCTGATGGCTTTGAGTTCGACGGCAACCCAACCGGGCTCCTCGGCGGTGGTGTCGGCAAACGCGGAGCGCGTAACCTCGGTGAGACCGACGACGGCTTTGGTGGTGACGCTCTCGTAGAAAAGCACACGGTCACCGGGCTGCATCGTGTTGAGATGGATACGCGCTTGGTAGTTGCGGACGCCGGTCCACGCGGTGCGGCCATCGCGGACGAGGTCGATCCACGCGTAGGCTTCGGGTTCAGACTTTACGAGCCAGTGTTGAAGGAGGGTGTTTTTCTTTGGTTTCATGGTGCAGGAAAATTAGTGCCAGCGAAACGCGCTGAGCAAACTGGAG
>CAMATV010000098.1 GCA_945861235.1 Opitutus sp. GAS368 | reverse complement strand
AAGGTGGCCGGTGGAGGAATTCGCTTTGTTCGGAGTCAATAGCTGACGTCTTTTGCCTCGCTCACCCCAAAAACCAAAGCCTGAGCCTTTTGGCTGCGTCCGTTCGGCTGCGTCCACGTCCAAGTGCAAAGCGCCCAGTTTGCCCCCTTTTGCGTGGCCACAGTTTGCGCCCTTTTGCTTGGTCCTCCGGATCGCTCGGAGTCAAGGAGCCAGCGTTTTTAGACCGCTCGACTGGAACCACCGCGATCCGTGCGACCGCCCCATCGTGGCGACTGCCGCGGAGCACAAACTGCCTCTGCTCACCATCGACGAAAAAATCCACCACCTCTCCGGCGTGCGCGGACTGAAAGTGATTTTGTAGAAGGCGGCAGGCTGGCACTATCTGGTCCTTTCCCGCGCCACCAAACAATCCCGTCAGTTCCGATCGGGCTGGCGCGGCGGCGGCGGCTCATTTCTCCGCGGTTCGCTTGTCGTGACGAAAATCCATCCGCCATCGCGCGCGGCGACCGCTCCCGGATCGGCGCCTCGGACTGGCGGAGCGTTGACGGTTTCCCATTTTTCGCCGTCGGCACTGGTCGCCATCCAGACTCCGCCACGCGGTTGACCCGGTGTCGGTGGGCCCGGCTCGCCGGTGCCGAAAAACGTGATGACCTTGGCGTCGCTGAACGCACCGCCCAACCAGCGGCGGCGGCCTTCGACCTGCACGTCTGCCGCTCGCGTGAAATTCAAGCCATCGCGGCTCGTCGCGTGATATCCGACGCCGACACGGGGACGATTCTCCGGTGATTCCCCACCCGGCTGCACGCCGGGATCAAGCTGCGTGCCGTTATCGGGCGCGAAAAGGTGAAACACACCGTTGTGCTGTGCGACCGCGCAATCGATGACCGGCCGCCCTTCGACGCCGAAGCGCACGCCCGGCTCGAACACGTAGTCGATGCCGTCCGCCGAAATCGCCGAGAAGATTGCCGGGCGGTCCTCGCTGAACTGGCGGCCACGCAGCGAAGTGAAATAAAGCCGCACCCGTCCGTCGGACAGCGGCACGAGCGTGGGATCGAAGGGAAAACGCATTCCGGCGGGCAAGCCCTCGAGCCGGATGACGCGGGCCGCGGTCCACGTTGCGCCCTCGTCGCTGGAGAAATGCACGGCGACTTTGTCGAACGACCCCGGATCGTCGGCGGGGAAATGCTGGTGCGCGGCGATGAGCCGGCCGTCCTTCAGCCGCGCGATGGTCGGCACACCGGCGCGCTCAAAGGTCGCCAGTTCCTTCACCACGCCGGCCGGGCTCGCGTGCCACACAACGACATCCTGGTTCCACGGGCCGCCGGAAGGGCCGCGTGGCGGGCCACGCCCGCGCTGGCCGTCGCCGGGCTGGCCGCGCGGACCTTGCGCAAAATTCCCGCCGAATTGCGGCCGTTCGATGAACGACTTCACCGCCATCAGCCACGAGCCATCCGGCAATTGTAGCGGGGCGGGATCGGCCACGCCGGGTTGCGCCGGACCGCTCTCCGGCGCGACGACACGATCGCCATCCTCGCGTTGCCACGTCTTGCCGTCCGCGGTGAACGCCGAGCGAATCACCATTTTGTTTCCCGTACGCGGGCTGGGATTGACGTGAAAAAATGTCCGCCAGCCGCCACTGACTTTGACCGTGTCCGACACCGAGCCGCCGAGGTCGAGCACTTCGCCGTCAGTCGTGAACTTGAGTCCGTCCGCCGATTGGCAGCGCAACAACCGCGGACCAATCGAAATCAGCATCACCCATCCGCTCTCGGTCTCGAACACGTCGGAATCCGTCGTGTTGGGATAGCGCTCGTCCTGAAATGCCACGCCGAGGCGCTGCCACTGGAGTCCGTCGCGCGAGGCGAAAACGAAAATCTCGCCGATACGCCCTTTTGTGTAGGCGCGATAGGTGCGGTCGCTCAAGCGCACGACGTTGGGGTCCGCTCCGGTCAGGTTCGTGTCGTGCCGCGCCCACGCACCGTTGTCCTGCCTCACCATCGCGCCGAGCGAGCCGGGGCGCCGCTGGCCCGACGCATCCACGAACAGCAGGATCGGACGCGCATCCGGGCCAAGGAAAAGTTCCGGCACCGAGGCGCGCTCCGCGAGGGTTTCATTTCCCACGGTCCACGCCAGCCCGTCGGGCGACGTAGCTAGGACAACGCGGTGATTCCACGGGCCGTCACCGCCACGGGGCGGAGGTTGTGGTGGATTCGGTTGCGCGTGCGTGACGGCGGCGAACGCCAGCACGCCAAGTGCAACGACGGCAGCGAGGGGAGGAGTTTTCATCGGGGCAATGGAATCTGCGCGATAGGACGCACCAACTCAACCGCCAGTTTCCAGTTTCCGTCGCTACCCGTTTCGCCGCCGCACGGGACAAGCTAAAGGGACAAGCCAAAGGGGGTGGAGTAGGCAGGAGCTGCCCGAGGTGGGTCAGCCGGCTCCCGCCCCTCATCAAACCGGAAGGGCGGATTTCCCTCATCCGGCTTTCCGAGAACCTACGTCGCAAAGCTATCGGCGCCACGCGCACGTCCGAGGCAACGGCCAGAGTTGATAGTGTCCGAGCAGACGCTCGTCGGTGAAGAAACCCAAGGTGATGGCAAAATGGAAAGTGTGACCCCTTTTTTTATTCTGACCCCAAACCCCAAAGCCCCCTTTTTCTGACTCTTTTTCTGACTTTTCAAACCCCACTCAAGGTGATTGCAAAATGCAAAGTGTGACCCCTTTTTTCTTCCCCTCGTCTGTCTCACGGCACCTCATAAACTTCGATGAGCGCAATTCCGGTCGTCCCGTTAGCGCCCGAGATGAGGCCGGTGTAGTTGCCCGGGGCGAGGGAGATCAACACCGCCGAATCCTTCGATCCGCGCGGCAGCGTGAAAGCACCGACCTTAGCCGCGGAGGCGATGAGGTCAGCCGCGTTGCCCGCCGATTCCCAGTCGTCGTTTGTCGCCACGGTCGCACCGGTCGCCGAGGTGAGTGTGAGTAGCGGATCGACCAGCGCACCATTCACACCGAAGCCGGTGAGCGCCGGGCCAATCCCGCGAATGAGAAACTGGCGGGGTTTGTCGCCCTGGACGGCGATGCCACAAATCGCGACGTTCGCCCCGGTGCCGACTAACGCCCGTCCGGAGAGATTGCTGATGCGATTGCCCGTGTCGTCGGCGTCGTAAACTTCAATCAGGGCCACGCCCGTGCGATTGGCGGCATCCGCGATCTGGGCAGTGTAGCTGCCGGGCGCGAGCGTGACAACCAACGCGGCGTCGCTGCGGTTGGTGAACGGAAAGGCACCGACCCCGGTTACGACGCCGGAAGGCGTGAGGACGTTGTCGTAGTCGTCGTTGCTCGCGACCGTGCGACCCGCGCTGTCCAAAACGGTCACCCACGGATCCGGGAGCAAACCGGTCAGACCAAAGGCCGCGAGCCCCGGGCCGACCCCGCGCACGAGCACGCGTTTGCCCGAGTTGCCACTGACGACGAAGCCGGCGATCAGCGTGGTGTCGCCCGTTCCGGCGCCGGCGCGCAGCGAGATATTGGTGAGCCGGGCGGTGCCGGCCGGTGGATCGACGGGCGCGGGTCCCAAATTCAAATTGGAGAGCGCGAAACGGAAAACTCCCTGCGTATTGGTGGCCGCCACGATGTAGGCCTCGTGCAGTTCGAGATCGAAGAGGGTGAGATCGGGCAGTCCTTGGTTGATGGCCGTCCACGTGTCGCCGTTGTTCGTCGAATAGAAAACGCCCGCGCCGAAAGAGCCGGCCACGATCAGCTGACTGTTGCTGGCAAAGCCCCGGTAAGACGAACTCGGCAGACCGTTAGTCAGCAGGGTCCAGCTCAGGCCTTGATCGGTGGAACGAAAAACCCCCGAGCCCACTCCACCCGCGGCAAACAATGTCGTGCCCTTGGTTTCGATCGCCCGGAAATTACTCGAGTTCAGCCCGGTGTTCGCCGCCACCCAGTTCTTCCCCAGATCGACGCTCCGGTAGAGGCCTTCACCGTTGGTGCCGGCGACGAGCACACCCTGAATGGCCGCGATACACCGGACGTCTTTCTTTTCCAGGCCGGCGGTCTGCCAGGTGTCTCCCTGGTCGGCGGAGCGAAAGACTCCGGAGGGCGTCACCACGATCACAGACCCCTGCGTATAAATGATGCCGCTGGTCCGCGGGTCGGTGATACCGGCGCTTTTCTGCGACCAGGTCGCGCCGTTGTCGGCACTCCGGTAGACGCCCTGACTGGTGCAGGTGAAAATAAGCGCCCCACCGTCGGCGAATCCTCGGGTGGGGCCGACACTGTCGTTGCCGCTGTTCGAGGGGCGATAGCTCGCGGCCGAGTCGGTGGAGACGTAGACCCCGGTGGCGCCGCCGGCGAAATGGTAGGTCCCCTTCGTCAGCAACGATTGCATATTCAATCCGGCGGTGCCACGGCTTTGCTCCCATTGGGCGAACAGCGGAGCAATCAGGAGCAGGCCGAACGGGCCGCAGAGCAGTTTCGGTAGATTCATGGCGAGGAAGGAGCGGAGGAATCGCATAAGCTGAAAGAAAACTGGATTTTCAGGGGGATCAGATCGGGGAGGGGCTTAAGGGGAGGGGCAGGTGGGATTGGGATGAGTTAGCCGTAAATGAGTCGTTTTTAAGATGGCGGCGGGTTCGGCTGATGCTGGGGACTTGGGGCAGGGAACGGCTGCGACGGAAAGGGGGATTTCGGGTGCGAATCGAGGCGCGGCTTGCCGTTTTTTGGGGGGCAATCATCGCGGGGGGCAGCGATGCACGGATGCAGTCCTCCGAATCGCGCGGAGTCAAGGAGCCAGCTTTGGGGTTTGGGGTCTGCCTCCGGAGCGCCCTTGCGTTGACTATAAACGCGGACATAGCCAAGAATTTGGCCCAAGGTTAATCAACGTGCGCCGATCGGCTCCACCTCGAATCCACCCGGCAATTCCTCGATTATTTCGTATCGGAGAAAACCCATGTTTCCCCTGTAGTGATTGCGAGGAAACTAGATTTGCGGGTGGGAGGGGTTGTCCGGGGCTGCCCAAAGTAGCGGGAAGGACCGAGGCGAATCTGGTGGAAGGAAAATCAGCGGACTGGAAGCTGGCGATCGGCGCCGAACTGAAACGCCGCAGCACGGTGACCAACCGCGCGCTGGCCGGAACCATGCAGCCCCACCCCCAAAAGCGACTTTTGCCCGTGACGGGAAGAAACACCGATTTTTCGAGTTCGTAGTCCCGCCTTTAGGCGGAAGGTTTGACGGATTCCGCCTAAAAAGGCGGGACTACGAACAAGGAGCTGTTTCCGAGGAGATGGGTAATCCCCACGAAGTCAGCCGCAAGGTCGCGGCCTGGCAGCGACAACCCGACAAGCGGATGCAATCCCTGCTCGTCAACACCCCCAGAAAACCCAAAGCCTGACTCTTTTGGCTTTTCCGTGACGCCAGAGGAAGTGGGCTTCGCCGGGGCCGCGCAGATCGGTAAGTTGCGCACGCGCGTGCGGGGCTGCCGACGCCAGACGAAAGAGACGCGTTATCTGATCACCAGCGCGAGCAACGAACGGCTCGACGCCCTGGGGCTGCTCAACGTAAAACGCGGCTACTGGACGATCGAATCAGCGCTGCACTACCGGCTCGACGACACGCTCGACGAAGACGAGAGCCGGGTTCGCCGTGGAAGTGCCGCGCACATCCTCGGCAGGTGTCGGCGACTCATCATGGGGTTCGCGTGTGCGTGGCTGCGCCCCGCGAAAGGGATCGAGAAAAATTGCCGCAAGAGCACGCGCGATTTTCAAGACCACCTCACCGCGCACGGTTTCGCGTGTGCCTTTGCGCTGGTCACCGCGACGACCCCTTCCGCGTGGCTCCCAAATTAGAAAACATCGACTCGCCAGGCAGGGCGACTTCGCACCGGCGCCGCGCCGTTGCCTCGGCGGAAGTAAAAAACAAATGTATTCACAGAAAAGCTACTGGCTGCGGCTTTGCGAGACTTTGCGGGAGCGAGCTTGCTCGCGACTCCCCGCAGTCGCGAGCTTGCTCGCTCCCACCGTTCAAACCAAGCGAATCACGGCGCCCAGAATCGGACTCAACGCGAATGAACCGGGCCCGCGATCACCCCGATTACGGAATTGCGTGCGCCACGGGGCACTGTTCGAATCACGCGAATATGTGTGACACCAAGCTACCCCCATGGGCCATGCTCCCGCTCGCCCTCGCCCTCGGTTTTCCCAGCGCCATGCGCGCCGATCCCATCATCACCGAATTTCTCGCGGCCAACACGAAGACCAACGCCGACAACGACGGCGCGTTCTCGGACTGGATCGAGTTGTTCAATCCGGACGCCACGCCTGCCAACCTCGCCGGTTGGTATCTCACCGACAACGCAGCGCTCAAAACGAAATGGCAATTTCCCGCCGTGACGCTGCCTGCAGGCGGTTACCTGATCGTCTGGGCCTCGAACGAAAATCGCCGCGATCCTGCGAAGCCCCTGCACACCAATTTCGCCCTGAGCGCCGAGGGCGGCTACCTCGCCCTCATCAAACCGGACGGCACCACCGCCGCCACCGAGTTTGCCCCCGCGTATCCCCCGCAATTGGTCGACGTGTCCTACGGCGTGACCCAGCCCACCGGCTCCGGCGAGGAATCGACGCGGAGCTTTTTCCGCACTCCGACGCCCAATGCGCGTAATGGAGGAACGAATACAATCCTGCTAACCGAACGCGTGGTCTTCTCCCGCCCGTCCGGCCCGTTCACCGACACCATCACGGTCACCCTGTCCGGCGCGACGGCGGGCCAGCGGAGTCGCTACGTGATCGCGCCGCCCACGACGACCGGTGCAACCGTCCCGGAGCCCGGCCCGACGGCGACGATCTACACGGGGCCCATCACGGTTTCAGCTTCGTCGATCGTGCGGGCCATGATCTACGGTGCCGACAATCTCGCCACAGGCTTTCCCGCCACCGCGCACTATGTGCGGTTGGCCACGACCGGTAGCGCGCGGCTCGATACGTTTTCCAGCCAACTGCCGTTGATGGTGATCGACACCCACGGCACCGGTCCGCTCGTGAAAAGTGACAACCTGCGCCCCGGCTGGATTTACACGTGGCCTCGTCCGGCCACCGGCAACACGGCGATGACCGTACCGCCGACCGCGCTGAGCTCGATCACCACCAACGTACGCGGAGCCTCTTCCGCCGAGTTCCCCAAGAAAAGTTTTACCCTGCGACTCGATGACACTTTGGGCCGCGACAACCCGCTGCCCCTCTACGGACTACCCTCGTTCGAGAACTGGACGCTGATCGGTCCTTGGAATTACGACCGCACGTTTCTCAACAACGCCTTCATTTACGCCCTGAGCAACCGGCTCGGCCGCTGGGCACCGCGCACCCAAATGGTGGAACTGTTCTTCAACGCCAATGGCGGCGACCTCGATCAGAGCGACTATGTGGGCATCTACATCCTGACCGATTCGTTGCGCATCGACAGCAAGCGCGTGGACCTCGCGAAGCTCGCACCCAACGACCTCGGCGCGAAAAAAATCACCGGCGGCTACCTCCTCAAACTCGATCTGCCGGACAGCAACGAATTCAATTTCCAGCTGCGGCGTGGCTTCCCCGGCCTGCCCTTCGCCCTCGGGGTCAGCCAACCCAAACTCGCCGATTTGCACCCCTCGCAACGGGACTACATCAGTAATTATTTTCAACAGTTCGACGATGCCCTGACGGCTAATCTCGCCTCCGGGTGGAAAGATCGCACGCACCTCGACTACATCGACCGCGCGTCTTGGGTCGACCACCACATCATGAACGTCCTCGGGATGAACGTCGATGGTCTGGTCCGCAGCACCTACATGACCAAGGATCGCGAAGGCCGCCTCCAGGCCGGTCCAGTCTGGGATTTTGACCGGGCCTTGGGCGGCGGTGATCCGCGGTCGCAGAACCACGAAGTCTGGCAGGGAGACAACGGAGCCACCGATTTCTGGAACTACGGTTGGTGGGGCCTCCTCGCGCAAGACCCAGAGTTCCTGCAGGCGTGGGTAGACCGCTGGCAACTTCTGCGCCGCACAGAGCTCTCCGCGACAAGCCTCGCCACGCTCGTCGATTCGCTGGCCGCCCAAATCGGCCCCGCAGCCGCCGCGCGCGACGCCGCCCGCTGGCCGGATAACGCACCCCGCTTCGGCGGCGGTTGGCAGGGTGAAATTGATGCGCTGAAATCTTGGCTGGCCCGTCGCGCCCTCTGGATTGATGATCATTTCGCGGCGCCTCCGACCGTCGTCGCCGGTGCCGGCACCCTCGTGGTAACGCCGGCCCCGGGCACCCAGCTCGCCTACACCACCGACGGTACCGACCCGCGCGCCTTTGGCGGCCTCTTGGCTCACGCAGTGCGCCTGTCCGCCACCGCTGTGACCGTCCCAGCCACCGCCGATCTCCAGGCCCGCAGCTATCGTCCCAATTTCACCACTACGGACGGGCCCGCGACGACGTGGAGTTCCGCGGTGAGCGGCGCGCGATCCTCTACGCTCGCCCCGCGGCCGCGCCTCGCGAACTTGTCCAGCCGCGGTTTCATCGGCTCGGATGAAAATATCCTGATTGTCGGCGTCGTCGTGAACGACACCGCCGGCAAGCAATACCTAGCGCGCGCCGTCGGCCCCGCCCTGACCGGTTTCGGCGTCGCCGGAGCGCTCGCGCAACCGGTGCTGCGCATCCTCGACTCGCGTGGTCGCGAACTCGCCCGCAACAGCGCGTGGGAAACCGGCCCGGACGCCGACGACATTGCCGATCTGACCAAGTTCGTCGGTGCATTCCCGTTCGCGAAAGGCAGCAAAGACGCCGCCCTCCTCGCCCGCCTCCCCGCGGGCCAATTCACGCTACAAATTTCCAGCGCCACGACCGGCACCGGCGTCGGTTTGGCGGAGCTCTATGAGATCGACCCCGGGATCGGCCGCACGCTCAACCTCTCAACCCGTGGCCTTGTGCGTGGCGGCGACGAAGTGTTGATCGGCGGTGTCGTGGTGCGCGGCCCCGGACCTAAACGTCTCCTCATCCGTGCCATCGGCCCCACGCTCGGCGGGTTCGGCGTGGCGGGCACTTTGGCCGACCCCGTGCTCACGCTATTCGACAAGGCGAGCGTGCAGGTGGCGACCAATGATGACTGGAGTACCCGCGGTAGCGCGGGTGCCACGACGATCGAAGTCGCCGCCGCCACCGCGGCCGTGGGTGGATTCGCCCTGCCCTCTGATAGCAAGGACGCCGTCCTGTTGCTCACGCTCGCCGAGGGACCTTACACCGCGCAAATCACCGGCAAGGCCGGCGCGAGCGGCGTCATCCTGTTCGAAATTTACGAGGTGCCGTAAGTGCCACGAAAGAGGGGGCGACAGGAATGTCGCCCCTCCGACGGAACCGCGACATTCTTGTCGCCGCACCCATCGCTGCCTCAG
>CAMATV010000097.1 GCA_945861235.1 Opitutus sp. GAS368 | reverse complement strand
GCGTTCGGGGCGTTGATGGAACGTTGGGAACGGCCGGTGAAAAGCGTGATCGCGCGGCTGGTCTTTAATGTGACTGAGGCGGAGGAACTGGCGCAGGAGACGTTTGTGCGGGTGTGGCAACAGCGGGAAAAATTTCACGAAGGCGCGGACGTGCGCCCGTGGGTGTTTTCGATCGCGGTGAATCTGGCGAGGAATCGGCTGCGGTGGTGGCGGCGGAGGCCGGAGGTCGCGTTGGAGGCGTGGTGCGCGGCGGGGGAGGGGGAGAGGGGGAGAGCGGGAGAGGGTGAGGCGAGAAGCTCCGGAGATGGAGGAGATATGGAGCGGAAGGAACGGGCGTGGGCGGTGCGGGACGCGATCGCGGCGTTGCCGGTGGAGCTGCGCGAGGCGATTGTGCTGTTTGAATTTGAAGAGATGTCGCAGGCGGAAATCGCGGTGGCGGTGGGGGCGAGTGTGAAGGCGGTGGAGGCGCGGGTGGCGCGGGCGCGGGAAAAATTGCGGGTGACGCTGCGGCGGTGGGTGTGAGTGAGGGGTGGGATTTCGGAGGTGGGGTAGGAAAATTTTGTTGGTAGGAAAATTTCCGAGCGTGGGCAGGGCGCAGCGCGCGGTGAGGGTGCGATCCAGCGTTAATAGGGAGATTCCAGATCGCTGCCGCTCGACGATTTTGGGCCGAGGGAGTGAGCGGGCTGAAGGTCGAATCGGCCGGTCGGAGGCCAGACTTACTTTGCCGCGAAGATTTTTTCTTGGAGGTGCGTGACGCGGGTTTTTGATTCGGCGTTGCGGACGGCCATCGCGTAGGCGGCGGGATCGCCGACGAGGAAGACCTTTTTTTTGCCGCGGGTGATCGCGGTGTAGATCAGGTTTCGCTGGAGCATCATGAAGTGCGCCTTGAGGAGCGGGACGATCACGACGGGGTATTCAGAACCCTGCGACTTGTGGATGCTGATGGCGTAGGCGAGCGCAAGGTTGGCGAATTCGCCGCGGTCGAAGGTGTGGGTGTCGTGGTCGAATTTCGCGTCGAGGGTGCCGGCTTCGGTGTCGATGGAGACGATGGTGCCGATGTCGCCGTTGAAGAGAGCCTTGTCGTAATTGTTGCGCAGTTGAATGACTTTGTCGCCGGGGCGATACTCGCCGTGGACGGAGCGGAGGGCGCGGGCCCCGGGGTGGAGCGGGTTGAGGGCAGACTGGAGCTGGGTGTTGAAATTGCCGACGCCCGCGACGCCCTTGTGCATCGGGGCGAGGATTTGCACGTCGTGGATCGGGTGCGGCCACTTGAGTTTTCGCGGGATAAACTCGGTGACGAGCTCGATGACTTTGCGGACGCAATCCTCGGTGTCGGCGGCGGCGATGAAGTTGAGGTCGGCCCAGACCTGGGCGCTGGCGACGTCGGGGAGGACGGCGCCGAGCGTGGGATCGCCGGAGTTGATGGAGTGGGCGGTGGTGACGATCTGGCTCTGGCCTTGTTGGCGGTAGATGACGCTCAGGCGCGTGACCGGCAGCGCTGGCGCTGCCGGTGACGCGCCAGTTGAAGATGGGGAAGTTGACGTCGAAGGGGCGGAAGAGGAGTCGGAGTCGGAACGGGCGGCGGAGACGGCGATGAGGTCTTTGAGGACGTTGCCGGCGCCGACGCTGGGGAGTTGGTCGGTGTCGCCGACGAGGAGGAGGTGGGCGCGGGCCGGGACGGCTTGCAGGAGGGCGGACGCGAGGCGGGCGTCGAGCATCGAGGCTTCGTCGAGGATGAGGAAGTCGGTGGCGAGCGGGGCGTTTTCGTTGGCGGTGAAGCCGCCGGTGGCGGCGTCGTATTTGAGGAGGCGGTGAATCGTGGAGGCGAAACCGCCGGTGGTTTCGGAGAGACGTTGCGCGGCGCGGCCGGTCGGGGCGGCGAGATGGACGCGGACTTTCTTGGCTTTGAGGATGTCGACGAGGGCGCGCAAAATTGTCGTCTTCCCGGTTCCAGGTCCGCCGGTGAGGATGGTGAGTTTGTGGGTGAGGGCGTTTTTGAGGGCGGTGCGCTGGAGGTCGGCGAAGGTGAAGCCGGCTTTTTTCTCGGCCCACTCGACGGCGGCATCGGCTTTGATCGGCGGGAGTCCGCTGGGGGCGCGGGTGAGGCGGGCGACGACGGCGGCGATTTTTTCTTCGGCGCGGTCGTTGTGGGGGAGCTGGATGAGGCTGGAGCCGGGGAGCGGACTCGCCACGCCGGCGGGTTGATGGCGGACGAGGGATTTGTTGGTAACGAGGGCGGCGATACGGGCTTCGAGGAAACGCGAGTCCGTTTCGAGGAGCGCGGCGGTGTAGTCGATGAGGTCGGCTTCGCGGTAGGCGGTGTGGCCGTCTTCCTGGAGGGTTTCGAGAGCGTAGAGGAGGCCGGCGTCGAGGCGAGGCGGGGCGTCGTTGGCGAAGCCGAGGTTAATGGCGATGCGGTCGGCGGTCTTGAAACCGATACCGTCGATCTCGCGGGCGACTTTGTAGGGTTGTTCGAGGAGAATGGGTTTGGCCTTTGCGCCGTAGTGCTTAACCAACTTCACGCACTGGCCGGGGGTGACGCCGTAAGTTTGGAGGAAGATATAGAGTTCGCGCTCGGTGCGTTTTTCGTCCCAGGCGGACTTGATGGCGGTGGCGCGTTTTTTGCCGATGCCAGGGATGTCGCGGAGTTTGCCGGATTCTTCGGAAAGGACGCGGAAGGTGTCGGTGCCGAGGGCGTCGACGATTTTGTGGGCGTAGGCTTTGCCGATGCCGGGGACGAGGCCGCTGCCGAGATATTTGCGGATGCCGTAGACGGAGGACGGGAGTTGGCTCGTGAAGGCGGCGATCTTGAATTGGGCGCCGTGTTGGGTGTGGTGCGACCACTCGCCGGTGAGCTGGAGCGTCTCGCCGCATTCGACGCTGGGGAGGGCGCCGACGATGGTGACGAGATCGGGGCGGGATTTTGCGGCGGGCGGGGAAGCGGTAGCGGGCTCGCGGCCGACGGGGAGCGGGTGAGCGGGGGTTGCGCTGGCGGCGGACTTAGCGGGGGAAGGGGGAGCGGATTTTTCGTCGGGGCGGAATTCCGCGATGGTGTAGTGGTTCTCCTCGTTGAGGAAAATAATGCGTTCGAGGACGCCGGTGAGCGTGGCGGCGGGTGCGTTGGAGGTGGAGTGGGCCACGGGGAAAAGTGCGCGGAGTCTCAGGGGGACTGCCAGTCTTCGACGTGGAGGCCGGGCACGCGGGAGAATTCCTTAACGTTGTGAGTGACGACGGTGGCACCGAGGCGGAGGGCTTGGGCGGCGATGAGGGTGTCGATCGGGCCGATACCTTGACCGCGTTTTTCCAAATAAGACCGGAGTCCGGCGTAGTGAGAGGCGTCTTCCCGGGAAAAAACCTCGATGGGAACGCTGGAGACGAGCGCCTCGAAAGCACGGCGATACTTTAGGCCGGAGCGGTGGTGCAGAATGCCGAATTCGCGTTCAGCCACTACGAGCGCAGAGAGGCGCAAGCAGGGGAATTCGTGGTGCATCCGCGCCGTCAGCGCAGGGTTGTTCCCCCGCAGGAAATTCGAGACGGCGTTGGTGTCGGGGAGGTAAATCACCGCTCGCGGGGAAGGTCAGGGGTGGTGTGAGCAGGAACGTCGGGCAAACCGGGGCAGGAGCCGGCGAGTTTGAGGAAGCGCGCGCGACGCTCTTCGAGGTCGTCGTGGGGGTGAATCTGGACGATGCCACTCTTGGTGCGGCGCAGCGTGACGGTCTTGCCGGGGAAGCGGAATTCTTTGGGGAGACGCAGTGCTTGCGAGCCACCGGTGGAAAAAAGTTTGGCAGTCTTGATCATGTAGCTACGGTGTAGGTATCAAGGTGTCGGTCAAGAGTGTGGGGCGCGGCCGAGGGCGGCGCCGACGGCGGGCAGGCCGGCGAATACGGCGTCGGCACCAGCGGCGCGAAGTTCGTCGGCGGTGTGGGTGCCGGTGGTGACAGCCCAGCAAAGGAGGCTGGCGTGGTGGGCGGCGGCGATGTCGAACGGGGAATCGCCGACGAGGAGCGTGGTGGCGGGGTGGGCGGCGAGTTGGCTGAGGGCGTGGCGGGTGAATGCGGGTTGGGGCTTGAGCCAAGCGGTGTCCCTCGCCCCGAAGTTGCCGTGGAGGAAAGGGGCGAGACCGAGGTGGGCGCAGATGAGGCGCGACGACGTGCCGAATTTGTTGGTGAAGACGGCGAGCCTGGTGCCGCGGGCGTGCAAGGATTCGAGGAGTTCGCGTGCGCCTGGGAGCAGGACGACATCGTCGAGCATCGTCGCGTCCCAGTAGGCCCGGTAAATGGGGAGAGCCTCCGAGACGCGCGCGGGCCCGATGAGGGTGGCGATGGCGTGTTCGAGTCCTCCGCCGACGGCCGCGCGAACTTGGGCAAGCGTTGGCGCGGGCAGGCCGAGTTGGCGCATCGTGTGGCTGTGGCTGCGATGGATCGCGGCGAAATGATCGATGAGCGTTCCGTCGAGGTCGAACAGGATGGTGGAAAAAGTGGGCATGAAAGGGAGTTGGCGTAGAGATTTGATTTGGCGGGCGGGGGTGTCACCAGTGAAGTGGCAAGATGTCTGCGACTAGTCTTCTCATGAATGCGCGCGTTTCGGTGACGGCCGAAGGCGATGCTATGGAGGTGCGGCTGGCAGGTACCTGGCAGATCACGGAGGCACGGCCGACGTGGGCCGAATTGCGGGGAGCGCAAAACCCGGCGCGGGTGCGGTTGCACACCGATGGGGTCGAGAAGTGGGACAGTTCGCTGCTGCTGTTTCTGTTTGAGGCGCAGCAGTGGTGCCGGGGAAGCGGAGCTTATTTCGACGGGGAAGCGTTGCCGGAGAAAATCCGCACCTTGCTGTCGCAATTGGCGGCATCGCATGAGACGAGCGTGCCGTTTGATCGGTCGGCGAGTTTTTTGTCGAGTGTGGGGTTGGCGACCCAAGATACTGTGGCCAAAGCGCAGGCGATTTCGCACTTCGTTGGCGAGTGTGTGTTAGGCGCGATCGGGCTGGCGCGCAGCCCGCGCCGGTTTCGGTGGCGCGATTGTTTCGACGAGATGCAGCAATGTGGCGCGATGGCGCTGCCGATCGTGAGTCTGGTGAGTTTATTGGTCGGGGTGACGCTGGCCTACACGGGAGCGATCGTGCTCCGGCAATATGGTGGTGACATTTACATCGCGGATCTGATCGGGCTTTCGATGGTGCGCGAGATGGGTGCGGTGATGACGGCGGTGGTACTCGCCGGCCGTACGGGTGCGGCCTTTGCGGCGACGTTGGGCAACATGAAAGCGAACGAGGAAATCGACGCCCTGGAGGTGCTCGGCATTCCGCCGGTGCAATTTTTGGTGCTGCCGCGGCTGTTGGCCCTCGGCGTGATGATGCCGCTGCTGGGCTTGTATGCGAATGCGCTGGGCATCGCCGGTGGGATGCTCGTGGCGTTTGGGTTGCTGGCGATTCCGCCGACGGCGTTTTGGGCGGAGATGCTGACGATCGTGGATCTGTCGGATGTGGCGACGGGCGTGATCAAGGCGACGGCGTTCGGACTTATTATCGGACTGTCGGGTTGTCTGCGGGGCCTGCAGGCCGAGCGCAGCGCGGCTGGCGTGGGGCGGGCGGCCACCTCGGCGGTCGTGACGGCGCTGCTCCTGATCATTGTGGCAGACGCGGTTTTTGCGGTGTTATTCAATGCGCTGGGACTGTGAACACCCATGAGTGAAAATAAAAATCCAGTGGCCGGGAACGCGAGTGCGGCGGCGATCGAGGTGCACGCGCTGCAGTGCGGCTACGAGGGGAAAGTGGTTTTGAAGGACGTGTCCTTCACCGTCGCGCGCGGGGAGATATTTTTCATCATCGGTGGATCGGGGTGCGGCAAGAGCACGTTATTGCGGCACCTCGTGGGGCTGAACACGCCGACGGCGGGCGGGGTGAAGTTTTTCGGCCGGTCGTTTGCCGATGCCAACCCGGCGGCGCGGCGGGACCTGTTGAAGACATTTGGGATGTTGTTCCAAGCCGGGGCGCTCTGGACCTCGCTCACGCTCCGGCAAAACGTCGCGCTGCCACTCGAGGAATACACGACGCTCTCGCGGCGGGAGATTGAGGAGATCGCCTCGTTGAAACTTGCCCAAGTCGGGCTCGGGGGATTCGAGGACTATTATCCCTCCGAGATCAGTGGCGGTATGAAGAAACGTGCGGGCCTCGCGCGCGCGTTGGCGCTCGATCCGGAGATCGTTTTCTTCGACGAGCCGTCGGCCGGATTGGATCCGGTGACGTCGCGGAAGCTCGACGAGCTGATTTTGCAGATCCGCGAGACGTTTGGGACGACTATCGTGGTGGTCTCGCACGAGCTGGCGTCGATTTTCGATATCGCGGACCGCGTGATCATGCTCGACCGCGCGCAGCAGGGCATCATTGCCGAGGGTAAACCGCGCGAACTCGCCGTGCGCAGCCGTGATCCCCGCGTGACGGAATTTTTGCGCCGGGGAGATTTGTTGCCGCAGTAATGTCTTCCCCCGTTGCCCGCGAAACGTTTAGCTCCGCCCTCTTATCCGTGAAAACCAAGGTCAGCCCAGCCATCATCGGCACTTTCGTCATCGGCGCGTTTGCGCTGGCCGTGATCGCGTTGTTGACGTTTGGCGGAGTGAGCTTTTTTGCGAAACCGCAGCGGTTCGTGGTGTATTTCGACGAGTCGATCCACGGTCTGACCTTGGGTTCGCCGGTGAAGTTGCGCGGTGTGCCCGTGGGGCGCGTGGTCGATCTCGGCGTCCGCTATGATGAGAAACGGAATTTTTCGGTCGTCTCGGTCGTGTGTGAGTTCAGCAAGGACAAGATGACGGATACGAAGGGTGCGGCGATCGACGTCGCCGATCGCGGGGAGTTGCAGACGTTGGTGGATCGGGGCCTGCGAGCGCAACTCGGGGTGCAGGGTCTCGCGACGGGACTGTTGTTTGTGGAACTCGATTTCTTGGACCCCAAGAACTATCCGGCTGACAACCGCACGACGGAGCTGAAATACGTTTCGGTACCGGCGGTGCCCTCGGCGATTTCCGCGTTTCAGTCGAGCGCGAGTGAAATTCTGGCCAATCTGAAAAAAGTGGATTTTGCCGGACTGTCGCGCGAGATCACCGGCCTGTTGGGTGATGGCCGCAAGCAACTCGCCGGACTCGATCTCAAAGGCGTCGCCGAGCAATGGAAGAAAACCGGACAAAGGGTGGAGGAGGTTGCGAGTATGCCGGAAATGAAAAAGACCTTCGTGAATCTCGACGGTGCGATCACCGAGTTGCGCGGAGTCGTCGCGAAGATTGACGCGCACGTCGGACCAGCGGGCAAGGAGCTGACCGAGACGCTGACCCAGGCGAAGGTGGCGGTGAGTTCACTCAATGATGCGGCGACGGCGACGCGGAGGTTTCTCGCGTCGCACAGTGGACTGGGTGAGGAGGTCGTCGGCACGTTGTCGCAACTGAACGAGGCGGCGGCCGCGGTGACGCGCCTCGCGGATTTTCTCGAGCGGAATCCTAGTTCGCTCCTGACTGGCAAGAAGCAGCCGAAGTAATTTGATTGTCCTGCCACCCTGAAGCCCACCCGAGTGTCTACCATGAACGCGCGCGCAAAATTTTGTCTGGGTCTGCTGGTGGTCACCGGCGGGCTTTTGCTCAGTTCGTGTTCGTTGGTGCCGCAGGCCCAGCCTGACCCGACGCGGTTTTTTGTGTTGTCGGCGATGATGAGTGCGCCACCGCAAGCACCGGCCGGCAAAGCTCCGGTGGTGCATTTGCGGCAGGTGGAGCTGGCGAGCTATATCAAGGCCAAGCCGATCATTGTGCGTCGCGGCGAACACGAGATTGAGTTTCGTGAATTTGCCCGGTGGGGTGAGCCGCTGGAGCTGGGGATTGGTCGGGTGTTGCGCGAAGACCTCGTCGGGCGGGGTGCGGCGGGAGCGGTGCTGGCGGCCGGAGTCCGCGCGACTGAAGGGGATCCCGATTTCACTCTGGTGGTGCGCGTGCTGGCCTGTGAAGGCGGAGCCAATGGGGCCGTTCATTTTCGTGCAGTCTGGGAGCTCGCGACGACGGGTAGCCCACCCAAGGTGGTCGCGCGCGGCGAAGTGCAGCCCGGCGACCTGCGTTGGGACGGCAAGAGTGAGGCCGCTTTGGTCGCGCAGCTCAGCAAGGCGGTGGGCGCGTTGACCGACGATGTCGCCGGTGGTATTGCCCGCAGCGGAAAATAACCGCTTAAGGGTTAATTGGCTTTGCAGTGAGGCGGCACAGTCGTTGCCGAGGGGTACTCCCAAGAGTTCTCCGGATTCGTTATCCTTTACTCTTTTGCTGTTGGCTGAAGGTCGATCCGATCTATAATGAATTGAGGGCCGATCCGCGGTTCCAAGCGCTGCTGAAGAAAGTCGGCCTCGATAAGTGAGGCGGGGGTGGGGCCGGCTCGTTTCACAATTCCGGCGCGCTCAAACCGGCGGCGCGCGCGGCGCGGCGCTGATTCACGTCAAAGGTCAAAAGGCGCGTGCGGCCGAGGAGTTGGGCGGAGGCGACGTGGAGCAGGTCGAGTGCGCGCACGTTCGCGATCGGGGTGATCGTGACGGCGAGTTCATGCGCGCGGCGCAGCCAAGCCGGGTGATCGAGCGCCGCGTGGCGGAAAATTCCGGTCGTCTGGCCGACCGCGATTTCGCGCACCAAGGCGCTCGCTTCCGTGAGCGAGAGCTGGCGGCGGGCGACGAGCTGCATCAGAGCGTTCGTCGCCTCGTAGGTACCGTAGTCGGTAAGCGGTAGGTGCGGCGGCGTGGTCCAGCTGCGGGCGAATCGCGCCGCCCGGGTGTGGTTTACGTCGATCGCGAGATGCAGCGAAACAAGGAACGAGGTGTCGGCGTAATCGCTCACCGGCTGGCTTGCCCGGCCCAAAGTTTCACGATGTCGATCGCGCGCTTTTTGCCGCCGAGGATGGCGCGGCTGCGGGCGGTGAAATCAGGCGGCGCCCAACCGGAGTCCGGCGCGGGAGTGGCATCGAAGGTGCCGATGACCTTGCCCTGTTTCGTAATGCTTACAGGCGCGCGGCGCGCGGCGGCATAGACGCGGGGGAACTCGTGGCGCAGCTCTTTCACGGTGGCGGTGCTCATTGGTTATACCTTTGGGGTAACGTGGCGGTGCGTCAAGCGGTGGGCACAACGCCCCATTGGCGAGCGTTGGCTTATTGAATCGCTTCCCGGCGGGCTCCTACTTCAGCACCGCGCTGATGCGGGCGAGGGCCGTAATAACATTTTCCCGCGAGTTGAACGCGCTGATGCGCACGTGGCCCTCGCCGCATTTGCCGAAGCCGGCGCCGGGCGTGCAGACGACTTGGGCGCTATTGAGCAACAGATCGAAAAATTCCCACGAATCGCGCCCGGTGTTGATCCAGAGGTAGGGTGCGTTGTCGCCGCCGATGCAGGTGAAGCCCCAGCTCTTGACGGCTTC
>CAMATV010000096.1 GCA_945861235.1 Opitutus sp. GAS368 | reverse complement strand
CGCTTTGGTTTTCTCACCGCCGTGACACGGCACACAATGTTGCTCGAGCAGCGCCAGTGCCGTGGGCGGATGCGGGTTTCCGGATTGCGCCTGCGCTGGCAGGGAAATGCCCAACGCTACGCCCAGCGTGAATCCAAAACGGATACGCCATCGCCAACGACTCAGCCTGACGGGGGATAAGAACACGGGGATAAGGTACCCTGCAGAGTCACTGACTGAGTAACGCGAATCAACCCTTGGTTACACCGCCCCAGAACGGCGAGATCGTGGTACCCACCACCTGTCGCCCGCGGGAACCGCCACTCATCTCCGCTGCCGGATTCGTTGGCGTAGACATTCAGACGACCACCACGCTTCGAGCGCGCTGAGCAATCCGGTGAGCAAAATCGAAGGGTGACGCTCGTTGACCGGCGAGACGGCGCGCAGTTTCGCTCCGATGAGTGGACTCTCAGCTCTCGACTGCGCGGATCAGGCTTTGGCGCAGTTGCTTTGGCTCAGATCCACTGCTGTCTTGGCGCCACTACACTCGTGAATCGTGGTCTCTCTCGAACCGCTGCCATTGTCGCCGCCATCGTCCTCGGTGCGTTGCTCCCTCAGGCGCATGCTGCTGCGTGGCTGGTCCGTTGGCTCGTGATCGGAATGCTCTTCGTCGTCTTTCTCCAGACACGCTTCTCGCGCGAATCGCTGCATCGCAGTCACGTCCTCCTCCTCGCCGCCAATCTCGCGATTGCCGCCGCCGCGTGGGGCGTCGGCTTTCTCGTCGGCGGGCGCGACGTCGCCCTCGCCGCATTTTTCTGCGGCATTACGCCGACCGCCACCGCCGCGCCGGTCATCACGAGTTTCCTCGGGGGCCGCGTCTCCTACGTCGTCGCCGCGTTTCTCCTCTCGAACGTCGTCATCGCCGCGCTCTTTCCCGTGCTGTTGCCGTTCGTGCTCGGCCATCCCACGCCCGACGCCTTCGCGCAGGTCACCCGCAGCGTCGGCCTGCTCGTCTTCGCCCCGCTCGTCCTCGCCTGGCTCATCCGTCGCCTGCACCCCGCCGCCGCCCGATGGCCCCAACACCTCGGCAACCTCACCTTCTCCGCGTGGATCACCGCCATCTTCCTGATCACCGCCAACGCCTCGGAATTCCTCCGTCACCAAAGCCATCTCTCGTCCACCGTCCTCGTCGAGGTCGCCGCCGTTTCACTGCTCATCTGCGTCGTCAACTTCACCGTCGGTCGCCTGATCGGCGGCCGCGAGTTCCCCCGCGAGGCGAGCCAAGCTCTCGGCCAAAAAAACACCACGTTCACCATCTACCTCGCGATGACCTACGCCAATCCGCTCATCGCCCTTGGCCCCACTTTCTACGTCCTCTGGCACAACCTCTGGAACTCCTGGCAACTCCACCGCCATCAACACCGCGAAACCATCCGCTTGACGCCACCGGCAGACCGCGAATCCCTTCCCCGATGACCGCCTCGCCCGTTCCTGAATCGGTATCCGAACGGCGTCTCGCCGCCAGCCGCCGCCTCCTCGCCTCGTGCCTCGTCGTCATCTTCGTCGCCAGCTGGCTCGCCTCGCTGGTCCAAACCTCCTTCGGCCACGTGCGCGTCACCGAAATCCGGTTACCGACCCAAAACGGCCAGTGGATTGTCGCCGATCTCTTCCGTCCGCTCACCGCCACCGCCGACACGCCCGCGCCCCTCGTCGTCGTCGTGCCCGGTTTCCAACGCGCCAAGGAAACCCAGGCCAATATCTCCCTCGAGCTCGCCCGCCGCGGCTTGGTCGTCATCGCCATCGATCCCTACTCGCAGGGCTCGTCGAGCTCCTCCACCAGCCCGCGCTCCGCCACCAACGAGGGCTACGGCATGTTCGCCGTCGTCAACTACGCCGCCGGCACCGACAACTTGAACTACATCGACAAAACCCGCATCGGCGTCACCGGCCACTCCGCCGGTGGCAATGCCGCGATTCAGGCCGCCTCGTATTTCGGCGCCGAATCCCTGAAGTCCAAAACGCCGAGCAAGGTCCACTCCGTCTTCGTTTCCGGTTACGTACTCACGTTCACCGAAAAAATCCTCCGCCCCGTCCGCTCCAATGTCGGCATCAGTTACGCTTTCCACGACGAGGGCGCTTATCGCAACGAACTCAAAAACGGCGATATGCGCCGCGCCCCCGAGGCCCTGCGCGTCGTCAACTCCGGTCTGGGCACCGCCGCCAAGATCGACGCCGTTGAGCTTGGTCGCTGCTACGGCGACGCCTCCGCCCGCACACTCCGGGTCGTGCACAACCCGCCCGTCCTGCACCCGTTCCAACCCTACAGCCCGGCCGACGTCGCCGATCAAATCGCCTATTTCCAAAAAGTCTTCGGCCTCGAAAAATCTCGCCCGCCCGTCGACCAAGTCTGGCCCTGGAAAGAAATTTTCTCCCTCGCCGCCCTGGTCGCCGCCTTCGTCTCGCTCGTCCCGCTCGCGCACCTGCTCCTCGCGCACGTTTCCTATTTTCATGGCCTGATTCACCCCGTGTCGCCCGCGCCTGCCGCGCCCTCGGGTCGCGGTCGGATCATCTTCTGGACGTTCTTCCTGACCGGCGCGCTCATCGCCTGCTTCAGCTACATTCCGTTCTGCGAGCTTTCCCAAAAACTCTTCACCGAGGCATCTGGCCGCGAGCAAACGTGGTTTTTTCCGCAACGCATGAACAACGCCGTCGTCCTCTGGGCGTTTTGCAACGGCCTCATCGGCTTCACGCTCTTCTACCTCGGCTACCGTCTCCACGGCCGCGCCGCCGGAGCCTCGCCCGCCGCTTGGGGCGTCGCTACCACGCCGCGCGAACTCTTCCGCACCGCCGTGCTCGCCGCCGTCCTGTGGTGCGCGTTTTTCCTGACGCTCTTCGTCGTCTACGCCGTCTTCCACGTCGACTACCGTTTCCTCTTCCTGGGCGCGCGTGTATTTCAACCGGCCCTACTGATCCTCGTCCCGATGTATGCGCCGTTTTTCTTTGTTTTTTTCCTTTCGAATTCTCTCCGCGTAAACGCCGGCATGCGCTTCGCCAACCAACCCGAATGGCGCAGCCTTCTCCTCGCCGGCCTCGGCAATTCCCTCGGCCTCATCTTCATCCTCGCCGCCCAATACCTTACCTTCGCCCTGACCGGCACCGTGCGTTGGACCGACAGCTGGCTCTACGTGAACCTCCTCTTCGCCATCGTCCCGATGATGTTTATTCTCCCGTATTTCAACCGCGCCTTCTTCCGTCTCACCGGCCGCATTTACCTCGGCCCGCTGACGACGTGCCTCGTCTTCATTATGATTCTCCTCTCGAACACCGTCTGCTACCTGCCGTTGTAATGTCCGGCCACCGGTAAAATCCGCCAAGCGCTTGCCCTGCCCCCTCGCGCCCGCTTCTCTCCGCCGGTCGCCCATGCCCGCCGCCTCGTCCGCCCCCTCCGACCCCCACTCCGCCGCCGTCGCCGCCTTCATCGCCCGCTGGTCCCACGTCGGCGCCGCCGAGCGCGCCAACTACGCCCTCTTCCTCACCGAGCTCTGCCCCGTCCTCGCTGTCCCGCCGCCCGACCCCGCCTCCGACGACACCGCCAACAACGCCTACGTCTTCGAGCGCTTCGTCGCCATCCACCGCCGCGGCGCCGCCAAGCCCACCCACGGCCGCATCGACCTCTACAAACGCGCCTGCTTCGTCCTCGAGGCCAAGCAATACGCCGCCACCAAGTCCGCAGACGCCACCCTCGACCTCCAGCTCGGCGATCCCGACGCCACCGCCCGCTCCTCCAAGATCGCTCGCGGCACCGCCGCCTGGGACCGCGCCATGCTCGAAGCCCTCGGCCAGGCCGAGGAATACGCCCGCTCCCTCCCCACCGACGAGGATCCACCTCCATTCCTCCTCGTCGTCGATGTCGGCCACGTCATCGAGCTCTACGCCGACTTCACCCAGAAGGGGAAAAACTACCTCCCGCCGTCGCCCATATCGTCTCGCATCCGTTTTGTGCCGAGAAACGGCAGGTTGCGCCGCCCGCGCCGCCGAGGAAGCCAAGGCATCGTCCGCTGGCTCCGCCCCGACTACCAAAAGCCCCTCTTCGCCGGCGACCGCCAAAGCGCCCTCGCCCTCGACGACACCCCCGCCGCCAAGCCCGCCAAAAAATCCGCCGCCTCGCCCAAGTCAAAAATCGCCAATCGGAAATCGAAAATCCCTTGGCCCAAGACGCTCTCAGACCGCGTGCGCGCCGTGGAGACCGCCCTCGCCGCTGAAGAAAAACCCGCGACCGCGGCCGAGCTCACTACCCGCTTCGCCCGCGCCGACGCCGCCGTGATCGCCGAAATCCTCCAAACCCTCGTCACCCTCGGCCGCGCCCGCCCCGGCGACACGAAGGGCACGTTTGTCCGGTAGTGTCCCGATCACGCTTCTAAATTCACCTCTTTCCGATGTCCTCCCTTACCTCCCATATCTTGCCTACCCTCGCGCAGATCGAACGGGAGCGAGCGGTGAAAATTTGGTTCGCCGTGGAAAGTGGCAGCCGGGCGTGGGGCTTCGAGTCAACCGACAGCGACTACGACATCCGCTTCATCTATCTTTCGTCCATGGCCGACTACCTTACGGTATTCCCGCGCCGCGACGTGATTGAGAACGCCGACGTAATTTCGCCCGACGCGCTGCTCGATTTCTCGGGTTGGGATTTCAGGAAATTTCTCGGCCTCGTGACCAAGTCGAACCCCATCTGCTTCGAATGGATGCAATCGACCATCGTCTACCAACAAGCTCCCATCTGGAGCCGCGTGCGTCAGTTGGTGGTCCCGTTCTTTTCCCCGAAGGCCGCCATGCACCACTACCTTTCGATGGCGCGCCACAACTACCGTGAGCACATGCGCGACGGCACCTCGCCGAGCGTGAAGCTTAAGAAATATCTCTACATTACCCGACCGCTCCTGTGCTGCCGCTGGATTGAGCGTGATCCCACGGCCGGACCTCCGCCCATGCCATTCATGGAAGCACTCAACGCCGCCGCCATCCCGGACGAACTCCGCTCCGAACTTCTGGCCTTGGTTGAACGAAAGAAATCCGGCGAAGAACTTGATGAAGGCCCTGCGGTGCCGTGCATCAACGGCTTCATTGACTCCGAACTGGGGCGATTGAAAACGGTCGCCAACACCATGCCGGAAGGTCGCGGCGATCTCCGGGATTTGGACGCGTTCTTCCACGAAGCCCGTGCTCAGATGTAGTCATCCCCATGGGCCTCACCCTCCACTACCGCCTGACGGCCCCCGTCGGCCGTTCCACCCCGACGGCCCCATGAACACGTGCTCCCGGTAGCGCGGCCCATTCTCACTCCCATGGAAACCCGCATCGCCCTCTTCCAAAAGAAGGAAATCCGCAAAACCCTCCACGCCGACGAGTGGTGGTTCGTGATCGTCGACGTCGTCGCCGCGCTCACCGACTCCGCCAACCCGGCAGGCTACCTCAAGGATATGCGTCGCCGCGACCCCACCCTCGCCGAGGCACTCAAGGGGGGAGACAACTTGTCCCCCCCCTTGGCCGACGGCCTTAAAGGGGGGGGGCAACTTGCCCCCCCCCTTGCTCTGGAGTTCCCCACGGCCGGTGGCCCGCAAAAACTCATCTGCTGGCATACCGAAGGCATTTTCCGCCTGATCCAGTCCATCCCCAGTCCCAAGGCCGAGCCCTTCAAACGCTGGCTCGCTAAAGTCGGCTATGAACGCGTGCAGGAAATCGAAAATCCCGAACTCGCCACCGAGCGCACTCGCGCCCTCTACCTCGCCAAAGGTTACTCCGACGCGTGGATCGAGAAGCGCATGCGCAGCATCGCCATCCGCGACGAACTGACCGACGAATGGAAGAAACGCGGCGTCCGAGAGAAACTCGAATACGCCATCCTCACCGCCGAAATCTCCAAGGCTGCCTTCGGGCTCACACCCAGCGAATACGCCGCCCACAAAGGCCTGAAGCGCGAAAATCTCCGCGACCACATGACCGACCTCGAGCTGATCTTTTCCATGCTCGGCGAAGCCGCCACCACCGAGATCGCCCGCACCACCGACACACAGGGCTTCCTCCCTAACCAAGTCGCCGCGAAGCAGGGCGGCACCGTCGCCGGCAACGCCCGCCGCGAGCTCGAGAAAAAATCTGGCCGCAAAATCGTCAGCCGCGAAAACTATCTCGACGCCCCCGAGGCCACCAAACGTCTGTCCCGCGCCTCCGCTACCTGAGCCCACCCGCAATCGAAAAGCCGACAGCTCCGTCCCATGGGCCTCACCCTCCACTACCGCCTCACTGCCCCCGCCAGCCTCACTGCCCGGAGCGCCGCCGCAATCGTCCGCCGCCTCCACCCCGCTGCCGGAAAATTCGCCGCCGCCGGCCGCATCGCCGAGGCGCACCCGATCAGCTCTGACCGCATCGAGCTCGACCGCTGGGCCAACGCTTGGCGAGTGCTCCCTCACCCCGACGAACCCGACACGCACGTCGGCGTGCAGATTCCACCCACCGCGGGGTGGATTTTCCCCGTCGATCTCGGCGACGATAGCGAACTGCTCTGGCTCGGCCTCTGTCGCTACCCTGCCACTGTGCCCCACGGCACCCGCACCATCGCCACGCGCCTCGGCCCGCGCTGGCAATTCGCCGCGTCCTGTAAAACGCAATACGCCAGCCTGCACGGCTGGGAACACTTTGCCCGCTGCCACACCGCCGCCGTCGATCTCCTCCTCGCCGCACGCCCGCTCGGCCTGCGCGTCAAACTCACCGACGAAGGCGGTTACTGGCCGCACCGCCGCCTCCCGCTCCTCCGCGAGCGCCTCGACCGCCTGAACGGCATCGTCGCCGCCCTCGCCGGCGGGCTGAAAGACGCGGGCGACGAAACCGGCGGCCCCGCCGTGCAGTCCCCCATTTTCGCCCACCCTCGTTTCGAACGTCTTGAAGCCGAAGGCGTCGCCACCGAGTCCGCGCACCTGAACGAGACGCTCCGCATCATCCGCGATGCGACCGCCACCTGACGCGCCTATCTCAATCCCGTTTGTCATTGCGAGCCCGGCTCGGCGGGCGCGGCAATCCAGCCAGAGTTCTGCGCTGAATGGCCACCGCGCGCGGTTCGAAATTCCGTTTCCTTGACCAACCGATGTGCGTTCCTACGTTTCCGCTAAGACTGCTACCGCGATCCTCGACCTCAAGCAGCGGCTCTCTCGACTCTCTGGATCTGACCGTCGGATGGCCTCCGCATTTTTGCTGCGACTTAAGCACGAATCACCCACCGGTCGGCGCGAGGCGACTCGCACGATGAAGGCCATGGACGCCGGCGGAAAAATCCGGCTGAAGGATCTCGGGAAGCTGCTCGACCATCCGCATCAATTGTTGCGTAAGTTCACGCGCGCACTCGCAGGAAACTGAGCGAAGCGAATCGCCGCCGACAGCATCGCCTGATTTTTAGGTAGGAAGATTTTTTTGGTAGGAAACTTTTGCGTAAAGTCTCCCGCGCGAGCTCTAGTTTTCTGGTCAATTTTCATCACCGGGGCCCGTGCTCCGGAATAGCGAGCGCGTGCAGGAAGAGCCAGTGAGCAGCGCTCGGTTTCTGCGGTTCGAAAAATTTTCCTACCAACAAACTTTTCCTACCCGTGTTCCGTGTATTGCTGCTTGGAAACCACGCGAGCCCCCCCGCGCCCCCACACTTGCACCCCGCCCCCGCCCCCGCCTGACTGCCGCGATGGATTCTGCCGCGCTCCGCGACCTCCTCATCTCTTGGGCCAATATCAGCTCGGGCTCCGATAACTTTCCCGGCCTCGATCGCATGCGCCTCGCGCTCGCCACCGCGTTCGCCTCGCTGCCCGGCGCCACGGTGGAACACCTCCCACTCGCTGGCACGCCCGCCCAGGCCGTCCGTATCCGCGTTCGCCCCACTGCACCGCTCCAACTCCTGTTTTCCGGTCATTACGATACAGTTTACGAGGCGAGCCACCCCTTTCAAACGTGTACGCTCCTCGACGCCGACACCCTGCGTGGCCCCGGAGTCGCCGATATGAAGGGCGGCCTCGTCGTCATCCTCGCCGCTCTACATGCGTTCGAAAAATCGGTAGCCCCCGACGCGACCGCCCGACTCGGCTACGAAGTCCTGCTCACGCCCGACGAAGAAATCGGCTCCTTCGGGAGCGGCGCTCTCTTCGCCGCCGCCGGTGCCTCGCGCCGCTTCGCCCTCGCCCTCGTCTTCGAGCCCGCCCGCCCCAACGGCGACCTCGTCCACTCCCGCAAAGGCACCGGCAACTTCGTCGCCACCTGCCACGGCCGCGCCGCCCACGCCGCCAGCCCCACGCGCGCCGGTCGCAACGCCATCGCCGCCCTCGCCGAATTTCTCGTCGCCGCCCACCGCGTCCCCGACGAACTCCCCGGCGTCATGCTCAATATCGGCAACATCCGCGGCGGCGGCCCCGCCACCAACGTCGTCCCCGATTTCGCCGAAGCCCAACTGGATCTGCGGGTCACGCGCATGGCCGACCGCGATCCCCTGCTCGCTCGACTGCACGAACTCGCGGCCCCCATTAACGCCCGCGACGGATTCCGTCTCGAAATCACCGGCGCCTTCAACCGTCCGCCCAAAGAAAGCGGCCCCGTCGAAGTCGCCGCCCTCGGCGCGTATCAACTCGCCGCCCACGAACTCGGTCTCGCGCCCTTCAAGTCCGTCCACACCGGCGGTGCCAGCGACGGCAACAACCTCGCCGCCGCCGGCCTCCCGAACCTCGATGCCCTCGGCCCGATCGGCGATCGCCTCCACAGCGCCGACGAATTTGTCCGTCTCGGCAGCCTCGTCGACCGCGCCCACCTCACCGCCCGCGTCATGGCCAAGCTCGCCACGGCCGAAGTCGTCCTCCCTCCCCTCCCCTAATCGTTCTCGTTCTCGTTCTCTTTCTCCCACCCGATGACGCGCCCCATCCCCCTCGCCCGGCTCGCCGCCCTCGTCGCTTTCTTCTCCACCGTGTCTGCCCTCCACGCCCAATCTCCCGCGCTCCAGCCGCTCGTCGACCGCGCCGCCCAAACCGCCCTCGAAAAATACGCGCCACAAAAACTCCTCCCCACTCAGCTCGCGATCACCCTCGTCGACCTCTCCACCTTCCCTTCTCCCGCGTCTTCCGCCGACTCCGCTCCCCGCGCCAGCTACCGCGGCGATATCCAAATCTACCCCGCCAGCGTCATTAAACTTTTCTACCTCGCCGCCGCCCATCGCTGGATGGAAGACGGCAAACTCAACGCCACGCCCGAGCTGCGTCGCGCGATGAAAGACATGATCGTCGACTCCTCCAACGACGCCACCCACTACGTCATCGACGTCCTCACCGGCACGCATAGCGGCCCCGAACTCTCCGACGCCGACATCAAGACATGGTTCGACCGCCGCAACGCCGTCACGCACTACTTCGCCTCCCTCGGCTACACCGGCGTCTTCGCGCACAAGAAACCTTGGAGCGACGGTCCCTACGGCCGCGAGTCGCAGGCCATCCGGCTCTTCGAGCCCAAGCGCAACCTGCTCACCACCGACGCGACCGCACGCCTCTTCACCGCGAT
>CAMATV010000095.1 GCA_945861235.1 Opitutus sp. GAS368 | reverse complement strand
GTCGGTCTCGCCCTCGCCTCGCTGTGGCAAACCCGCCACGATTTCTGGACCGCGCTGGAAATGGCGGCGGCCGGTATCCTCGCGATCGTGGCGCCGCCGTTAGTGTCTTTTGTCGTGTTTTTTTGCGGTATGCACAGCGCCCGGCATATTTTACGGACGATGAATTTTTCCGGCCGCTCCTCGTGGCGATACGTCGCCGGTGCCGCCTTGCTGCCGATGGCTGGCGTGCTGGCCGGCTCGGCCCTCGCGTGGGTTTTTCTTCGCGACACCGCGCTGGATGCGCGCGTGGTCCAAGTGGTCTTTGTCGGACTGGCAGCGCTGACCGTGCCCCACATGGTTTTGATCGAGCGGGTCCGTCTTTCGGGTTGGATCCGTGAAAAAATACCCTGATTTATAAGGCCTATTCCGACTTCCTTGATTCGAGCGATTTTCGCCCATTTTCGTCACCTTCCCCACTGAAACGCGCGCGCAAGTTACAAGAGCGCGGCGAAAGGTCCGGACTCAGACCGTCGATCGCAATTTCTCTCTCTTGTCGAATCTCGCGAAGGCCCGGTCGGCTGCCGCCTCCGTTCGCCGAGCTGCCAGGCTTTGGATCCGGCGGCGCCATGCGCGCCGGATGCGAGGGCGACACCTACACGCAATCGCCGGGTGCTTGTTCACGGCGTTGCGCTCGCGGGAAGTGGAGTGCTGAGCGCGCCCTCTGGTGCTACGCTCACGCGCACCTCGGCATCCACGATCGCTGCGGGGTCAGTGATTGCACTGCGCGGCACCTCAGCGGTGAAACGACCGGGGTTCGAATTCAACTCCAACAGCCAGCCCGTTTCGGCCGGTTGAACCCCTTGCACCACGCCACGCACCTCGACGCGCTGGCTATCCTCGGCACCGTTGAAAAAACGCGCCGGGTCCATCGGGCGTGCCGGGGGCAAAGGCTGTGCGCCGACGCGGCGGAGCGTTTTAGGCATGATCCCCGGCACGTAGCCGCCGGCAAAGCTGACGCCGTCGATTTCCAAAACGTCGCCGACGCGCATCGCGTTGAAGTCGGCATCGTCCGTCGCCCACAGCTGTTGTTTGCGCGCATCGGTCACAAAGATCCAGACCCCACACGTGTCGTCCTGCACCGTCATTTGATCGCGGAGGCCCCGCCAAGTGACGACGGCGCGCACCCGCACCGGCAGCGATTTGGCCGCTTCCTCCCGAGATAGCGAACGGACGTCCACGATGCGCGTGAGCGGTGCCTGCGCCCGTGCCAAGGTGCCTGCGCCCAGCCCCGCGAGCAGCAGCATAGCTGAGAAAATCAGACGAGGGAGGCGGGGTTGCATAGGGGCGTGACGTGAGGGGAAATCCGGCTGAGCGAAGCCTTGGGTGGCATCAAGGAAACTTCCATGGTCGTGAACCTAGAACAACCCTTTCATTGTCGGCGAACCTGAATCCAAAGGGATCGAACGGATCGGTTCCAGGACCGTCTCGTTCATGGATCCAACGGCGATCAAAACGATGGAGCCCCAGTGCCAAGCCTATTCAGTGAACACGGCAACATGCCCAGGGCAGGTTTTTAACCGCAGATTTCGCAAAGGACGCAGATCAAGGCAGGATCGGAAAACCGGCAGACGGTTGGTTGGTTTGGTATCTGCGCTCAGCTGCGACATCTCCGGTTAAAAGGGAAACGGCTCCGATGGCCCGGCACTCGGCGAAGATCGGGCGAAGTCGCGGCCCCGCAAAACGCGCTCACGCCAATGCGCGCCGCCACAGAAACAGCCCCTCCCCTACTCCATCGGTTTTACTTCTTTCACCGGCCACTTCGAAACCGTCACACCCTTCGCGCTGCGGGTGCTCACGGGGATGGCGCCGAGGTCGAAATCAATCTCGCGCACGCGGGCGCCGCTGCGGCCGTCAATGAAGACCTTCACGTGCTTCGGCATGTCTTTCTCCGTCTTCGCCACGTGCAGCCACACGATCTTCGAGCCCTCACTTTTCACGAGCGGGTAGAGTTTGTCGCGCGAGAGGCCGCCGATCTGGAAACGTTTCGCGAAGGCTTTTCCACTCTCCTTGTCTTGATAGACCATCGAATAAAACGCCGTGTCGCCATCTTTCGGGAAGATCGTGACGTGAATAATGTCGCGGCCCATAAAAACTTTGTCGGCCACCTTCGCGACCTTCAGCGAACCGTCGCGCATAATGCAGAGCACCGCGTCGAGGATCGTGCAGTCCTGGATATAGTCGTGCTGGCGCCAGTTGAGGCCGATGAAGCCGTCGTCTTTGTTGACGTAGAGGCGCTGGTTGGCCGACACGACGGCCGAGGCGTCGATCTGCTCAATCTCGTCGTAGCTCGTGCGGCGCTTATGGCCCTTGCCATATTTTTCCTGAAGCAGCTCGAACCACGCGATCGTGTAGCCAGTAAGATTCTTCAGGTGGGCCTTCGTTTCCTTCATGCCGTCTTCGATTTTCTTGAGCGCTTCGTCAGCCTGGAAACGGTTGTAGGCAGAGATGCGTTTGATGCGGATTTCGGTGAGGCGCGTGATATCCTCGTCGGTCACGTCGCGACGCAGCTGCTTGAGAAACGGTTTCAGGCCCGTGCGGATTTCGTGCAACACGCTCTCCCACGTCTTCGATTTCTCAATGTTCCGATAGATGCGCTCCTCGATGAAAATGCGCTCGAGGGAATCCCAGTGCCACTGCTGCTCCAGTTCGCCGAGCTTGATCTCGAGCTCGCGCTTGAGGAGCTCGCGCGTGCGCTCGACGCTGCGGCGCAAAATTTCCTTCACGCCAAGGAACTGCGGTTTGTCCTTCTCGATCACGCACGCCGCCGGCGAGAGCTGCATCTGGCAGTTCGTAAAAACATAGAGCTGCTGGATGACTTTCTCCGGCTCGGCACCCTGCGGAAGATGGACGAGAATCTCGACGGAGTCGGCCGTGTTGTCGTCGACGTGTTTGACCTTGATCTTGCCCTTCGCGTTGGCGGTCAAAATCGACTCGATGAGCGTCTCCGTGGTCGAGCCGAACGGCAGCTCGGTGATCGCGAGGAGATATTTCGAGCGCTGTTCGATCTTGGCCCGGACTTTTACTTTTCCGCCGCGCTCGCCGTCGTTGTAGTCCGCAAAGTCCGCGATGCCACCCGTCGGAAAATCCGGGAAGATGCGGAACGTTTTTCCCTGGAGATGATTGATCGCCGCGCGGCAAAGATCGTTGAAATTATGCGGAAGAATCTTCGTCGCGAGGCCGACCGCGATACCCTCGGCGCCCTCGAGCAGCACAATGGGAAACTTCGCGGGCAACGTGACGGGCTCCTTCGCACGACCGTCGTAGCTGAGCTGCCACTCGGTCGTCTTCGGGTTGAAGAGCACGTCCTTCGCGAAATTCGTGAGGCGCGCCTCGATGTAACGCGGCGCCGCCGCCTCGTCGCCCGTGAGGAGATTGCCGTAATTGCCTTGCGGCTCGATGAGGAACGCGCGTTGCCCGATCGCCACGAGCGCGGCGCCGATGGACGCGTCGCCGTGCGGGTGGAGCGACATCGAGCGACCGACGACATTGGCGACCTTGTGAAAACGCCCGTCGTCCATGTCCCACAGCGTGTGCAGAATCCGGCGCTGCACCGGCTTCAGGCCGTCGTCGATATGCGGGACAGCGCGGTCGAGGATGACGTAGCTTGCGTATTCAAGAAACCATCCCCGGTAACTCTTCGCCAGCGGGGAATCCTCCTCCTGCACGGTCGCACCGCCGCGGCGCGGACCGGGCGTGAAGACCGCCGGACCTTCGAGCGCGGCGATGGGCGCAGCGGCTGCCACCGGCTCTGCGGGCACCGCCAACTCTCCGGCTTTAGTCTCCGGCGGTGGCGTCGACACAGGCGTCGGCACCGCCGCAGACGCGGCTGCGCTGTCGAGCGGCAACTCGGATTGGTCGGAGTTTTTCGAAGTCGGTTTCTTGGGCATTGCGCGCGAAAGAGATTGGTAAAACGCGCAGGCTGCCACGCGCCCGCGCCGCGCGTCAAGCGGCGCGGATTCACCCCCGATTAATCAGCACCCTACGCCAGCACACCTTGTCGCGTTCACGCCGCGGTCTCGACACGCTTCGTCTCCGCCGTCGCCGCCGTTCTGCGGCCGTGAGCCCCGCCCGATCGGGGGGGGGATACCTACTTCGCCAACACCCGCAGCGCTGCCTCCAAATCGACATCCCTTCCCGCGCGCACGTCCGCGACCGTGCGCACGACCTTCACGTCCGGCTCGACGCCCTCTTTCTCCAGCCGCCGCCCTTGCGGCGTCACGTAGTCTTGGCGACTCAGCTGCAGTTCCCCTCCGTCGGGCAATCCATGATACCAGCTCGCGAGCACCGCCCCCGCCGTCTTGCGCCCGACGATGGCCGCCCGCCCGTGCTCTTGCAGCACCGCCGCAAAAATCTCCGCCGCGCTCCCCGTCGCTCCATCCACCAGCACGACCACGCTCCCGCCATAACGCGCCGATCCGATCTGCCATGAGCTTTTCCCACCGCGATACCCGCCACGCGTGATAAACGTCCCGCAGTCCACCGCCCGGTCAAAAAACTCTCCGATGGTGATACCCAGCGAAATCGTGCCACCACCCGGATTGCGTCGCAGATCGATCACTACACCCGGCGCCGCGCGATTCGTTTTCAACTGATCGCTCAGCCAGCGACGGTCCGCCATGTCGAACGCATCGAAGCGCAGATAAACGACGCCACCCGCCAGCACCCGCACCTCCTGCCGCGGCTTCGTCGAGAGGCTTTGCGCAGCGATCGCCAACGCCACCGGCTGATCGCGATCGTCCAAGAATTCCCACTGCGCCACTTCGCCCTCCTTCGGCCGCGCCTCGCTGCGTTCCCCGAACGCGGTGCCATTCCGCGCGACGACGACCCAGCCCGTTTTCACGCCGGCCAACTCCGCCGGACTGCCCGCCACGAGTTCGCTCACGATCCAACGCCCCTCGACTCGCGTCATATAAAACCCCGTACGCGCGCGCGTCTGCATGCGCCGCTCCTTCGTCTGCGTCGGTGACAACGCGTGTGTGTGACTGTCCTTCAGCAAACCCACCATCGCGCTGAGCGAGGCGTAGAGTGCCTGATCGTCCACCGCCGCCGCCGCCTCCGCACCATATTTCAAACCGGCCGCCGGCCAATCGACGCCCTGCAACTTCGGATCGTAGTGCCAGTCCGCCACGAGTCCCCACACGCGATCGAACACGCGCACGTTTCCCTCCGCCCGCGCGCGTTGCTCGACTGGCACCGCCGCCAACGAAACCCGCGGCGCCGGCGTAGTCGTGCAACCGGAGAGCGCGAGCGCCACCACGGCGAGCGCGATTCCGTGCCACCGTGCCGCCCTCATGCAAACAGCCCTCGCATCCGTTCCACCTGCGTCGCCGCCCGCCGCGCCTGCGCCGCAAACTCCGCCGACACCGCCGCATCCTCCACGACCCGCCGCCAAAAATCCACCGCCCACGCCGCGACTTCGCTCCACGTGCCCGCTGCTCCCGGCAACGGCGGACGAGGGACCAACTCCCGCACCACGACCTCACCCTGCACGCTCGGCGACCACACCATCGGCAGCATGTCGTAAGCGGGTGCCACGCGAAACAGGCGCGCATCATCGAGCCAGAACGAGAGATTGCCGAAATGCATGTCGGAATTTCCGATCAGTTCGCCAAAGAAATGCAGCCGACGGACCGCGTCCAACGACGCCGCCTCGATCAACTCCGCCCGCGCGAGCGACTCTGCCGCCGCCACCCAGTCGTGCGCCGCCCCACCGCCGTCAAACGCCCCGTGCAGCGCCTCCAGCGACACCACCCCGCGCCGCCCCCGCGCGCCCACCCGATCATGCCGCGCGACTTCCAGAAAACGCCGCCCGCCCGCATCGAGCACCCGCGCCCCGGCCATCGCCAGTCCATGCTCCGCCAATACGGCCAGCGCGTGCGCCTCGGCCGCCAACAAATCCGCCCACCGCCGCCCCACGGGCGTCTCCATCGGCGGGGAAAACTTCACCAACACCGGCTCCACCGGGCCCGCGTCGCGCCGCACCGTCGTCAAAAACTTCGGCTGCTCTCCGCCCGCTGACGAACCCACCATCCCACCCGCCGACACCTGCGTCGCGAGTTCGGGATAGCGCACCGCCCGCGCGTTCTCCGCGACCGTTTCATCCGTCGCCGAAGTCGTCGCCGCATCGAGCGCCCGGGCCAACACCCGCCGCACGGGTGCCTCGCCCACGATGAGATCGCCCGGCAGATCGTCGCCCTCAGCCTGAAGAAAAACCAGCGTATCATCGTCGCCCCACTGCCGCGGGTCCGTCGGCAACCGCAACGCCTCCGCTACCCGTCGTGCCTGTTGCCGTCCAAGAAATCCCTGCGGTCGAAAATCACCGAGGAAAAACGGCAACCCGTCCAAAAATCCCTCCCGGTCCAGCGCCCGCTCCGCCCAAGCCGGGGCCTCGCCCGCCCACTCGACCCACACTCCACCGTGCAACGCATGGACCCGCGCCCACTCGCCCGCCCGTCCCGCCGCGTCGACCCGATACACCGGCCACCGATCCCCCGCCGAGCGCACCGCCCGTCGCAACGCATACCGCGCCCGCCGCGCCGCACCGAGCACCACCACCGACTCACCGAGCCGCGTCAGCCCGCGCGAAATGGTCGGCTGCGTCACGTCCAACGCCGTCGCCAGCGCCTGCGCCGACAACGCTCCGCCCACCTGAAACCGCAGGGTCAGGTCGGCAACGGTGAGCTGTGCCGGGCGTGCCATTTAGCGTGATTATGAATAGATTTGCGTTTCTATATTCAAGCATAAAATTTATTTTATCATTAACTTACCATAATACATATTCTATCGGTGCATAGATAATAGTCGCGATCTAAACCTCCACCAGATCCTTCTCGATCCGCAGGTTTCCGATAATAAAATCCTGCCGCTCCGGGGTGTTTTTCCCCATGAAGAACGTCAACAACTCGTCGCTGTTGTGCAGGTGGTTCAACGTCAGCGGATCGAGGCGGATGTTCTCGCCAATGAAATCCTTGAACTCGCCCGCGGAGATTTCCCCCAGGCCCTTGAAGCGCGTGATCTCGTGGGTCGCGCCGAGCTCCGTCACCGCCGTTTGCTTCTCCTGTTCCGAGTAACAGTAAATCGTTTTCTTTTTATTGCGCACGCGGAAGAGCGGCGTATCCAAAATAAACAGATGCCCGTTGCGAATCAAGTCGGGGAAGAATTGCAGGAAAAACGAGATCAAGAGCAGCCGGATGTGCATGCCGTCCACGTCGGCATCCGTCGCAATCACGACTTTGTTGTAACGCAGGCCGTCGAGGCCTTCCTCGATGTTCAACGCGGATTGGAGCAGATGAAACTCCTCGTTCTCGTAGATCACTTTCTTCGAGAGCCCATAGGTGTTCAGCGGTTTGCCCTTCAACGCGAAGACCGCCTGCGTCTGCACATCGCGCGTCGCCGTCAGTGAACCCGCCGCCGAGTCGCCCTCCACAATAAAGAGCGTGCTCTCTTCTGCCCGCGGGTTTTTGTCGCCAAGGTGGAGGCGGCAATCGCGGAGTTTTTTATTGTGCAGCGAAGCCTTCTTCGCGCGGTCGCGGGCGAGGCCGCGGATGCCGGCGAGCTCTTTGCGCTCGAGTTCACTTTCCTCAATTTTCCGTTTCAATACCTCGGCGGTCTCCTTGTTTTTGTGGAGATAAACGTCGAGCGACTGCTGCATGAACTTGCCGATAAATTCCTTCAGGCTGGGACCACTCGGCCCTACCGCCGCCGAGCCGAGCTTCGTCTTCGTCTGCGACTCGAAGACCGGCTCCATCACGCGCACCGCGACCGCGGCGTCGATCGATTGACGGATGTCCGCCGCGTCATACTCCTTTTTGAAAAAATTCCGGATCGTATCGACGAGTGCTTCGCGAAACGCCGCGAGGTGGGTGCCGCCCATTGTCGTGTGCTGGCCGTTGACGAACGAATAATATTCTTCGCCGTAGTGCGCGCCGTGAGTGAACGCGACCTCGATGTCTTCACCCTCCAGATGGACGATCGGGTAGAGCGGCTCCCCGCTGAGATTTTTCTGGAGCAGGTCCTTGAGGCCGTTCTCCGAGCGGAACGATTTCCCGTTCAACGTGAGCGTGAGCCCGCGATTGAGGAAAGCATAGTTCCAGAGCATGTCCTCGATGAATTCGAGGCGGAACTTGAAATCCTTCCCGAACAAAGCCTCGTCCGGCGTGAACTCCACGAGCGTGCCGGTGCGTTCCTCGCTCTTCACCGTCTTGTGGTCCTTCTTCAGTTTCCCTTGGGAAAATTCCACGAGTTTTGTCTGCCCATCGCGAAACGCCTGCGCGCGATATTCGAAGGCCAACGCATTGACGGCTTTCTGGCCAACGCCGTTCAGGCCGACCGATTTCTGAAACGTCTCGCTGTCATATTTCGCGCCCGTGTTGATGATGGAGACGCAGTCGATGAGTTTCCCCAGCGGGATGCCGCGGCCGTAATCGCGGATGCTCACCGTGCGCTCGTTGAGCACGACCTCGATCTTCTTGCCCGCGCCCATCGTAAATTCGTCGATGCAATTATCAATCGTCTCCTTGATGAGGACGTAAATGCCATCCTCGGCGTGCGTGCCATTGCCGAGTCGCCCGATATACATACCCGGACGCAGGCGGATGTGCTCGAGGGAGGAGAGCGTTTTGATCGATGCTTCGGTGTAAGCTTGGGCCATGATTGGAAGCGGCAAGCAGAGGCAGGCCACGCGCGTTGACAAGCGCGTTTGCGGCGCTTGCCGCCACGCCCCCACGGCCCAAGCTTCGGTCTCTCCCCCATGAAGACCCTCCTCATTGTCCTCGGCGTGCTCACCGCTCTCGGCGTCGCCGCCGTGATCGCTCTCCAATTCTTCCTCGGCTCCGCCGTCACGGCCGGCGTCAATCACTTCGCCCCCAAGCTCACGCAAACCAGCGTCGTTCTCCAGGGTGCCTCCATTTCCCCACTCACCGGCAGCGGCACGCTCACCGGCCTTGTCATCGGCAATCCCCAGGGCTGGGGCGAGACTCCCCTCTGCACCCTCGGCAAGGTCCACATTGACGTCGCGCCGTTTTCCCTGCTCGGCGACCATATAGTCGTCAACGAGATCATCGTCGATGCGCCCGAGATCAACTACGAGACGAAGATCGTCGCGAGTAACGTCAACGACCTCCTCAAGAGCGTTGAGTCGGCGCTCCGCAGTGGCAAAAACACCGCCTCCCTCGCAACCACCAAGGATGGCAAGCCTATCAAGGTAGCGGTGAAAAAGTTTCGCCTCACCAATGCCCGCGTCCGCCTCGGCGCTGGCGGCACCGGCATGACGATCCCGATGCCCGACATCGAACTCAACGACCTCGGCACCAAGGAAGGCGGCCTCAGCCCCGACCAGATTGTGGCCGCAATCGTCAAACACGTGGCCGGAGACGTCGTCGTTGCCACCGTCAAAGCGGCCGGCGACATCAGCAAAACCGGAGGCGCTGCGACCGCCGAGGGCGTCAAGCGAGCCGTCGAAGGACTCAAGGGCCTCTTCGGGGACGACAAAAAGAAGCCATGACCCTGACCTACCCATCTCCGCGACTGAACCGAGAGCGCTGTGCCCACAAAGTCGCGCAGGGATTTACCGAAGCTGTTATACTTCGCGACATAAAAGATTGCGGATGATTGGATGCGGGCTGACTGTCCTGCATGCGCCCATTAACAATATCATTCCCAGATCACAGCCGCGCGCTGTTACAGCAAGAAATCAGCCGCCATCAAGATGCTCGCTACGATCATCGACTGCACTGC
>CAMATV010000094.1 GCA_945861235.1 Opitutus sp. GAS368 | reverse complement strand
GAGCGGACAGTACTACGGAAGGTTCAAGGTGGCCGGCAAGCAGAAATAGATTAACTTGGAAACGACCCATCGATCGGTGGCCGGATTGAAGATAAATGGGGAGCGCAAGCAGGTCGTCGACGATCGCCTGAACGGCGTCAGCATCACGAACGCGACCGCAACCATGGCTCTCTTCGTCGACGCCTTCCTCGAGACGGGATAGGCCCGAGGAAGATCACCCGTTCCGCCGTGGATAATTGGCCGGAACTCCATTGCCGTTGCCGAGACGGGACGCGATCCCCCGGGCGTTAAGCACTGCGCACGCGTCTTCGGAAACTCGCCCGCACTTCTCGAAGAGTGGAAAGCTCGATACCGCCGCTGTCGCGAACGAGCGCGCCAGCGAGAGGTATCCACCGAAACCCACCACGTCAGCTCGCCACCGCCACCACCGCCGCTGGGAATATTCTCCGGCGTTTCGGTGCAGCGTCCGGCGCCACAGGCGGTCGCTCCTTCGGCGCGCTGGGTCCTACTCGGCGATCACGACCACGCGGGTTGCCGGCCGTGCAACGGAGCTGAAACTCCTGCATACGCTGAAAAAGCCCGAGCAGTTGCTCCGGCTGGGCGTAGTGATCGAGGCCGGAGCGATCAAGCGCGAGGAGGAGTTCGTGCGTGGCTTCGAGCGTTGAAAGACAGCCCGGCTCCGGCTGCCGCTTGATGACATAGCGGCTCGGCGCCGCGTTCGAAAACATGATACGCGGTAACCGTTGCAGGCTGAGGCTCGTGCGGAACATCGGACGCACCAGCCGCCACGTGGCATCCAGCAAAAATACGACCAGCCGCCGGCCCGCGAAGTCGGTGGCGTGGAGTTCCCCTTGCGAAAGATCCCTCGCGCCCCGGCCCGGATAAAGCAGGACGGGATAATTCTGCGGATCGTTGATCAAAGCTTGCACGGCCTCGTGTTCGTCAAAGCCGATGCCGAGGTGAAGCTCGCTGTCGCGGAGGCAGAGGTGCGTGAGCCGGCCGGTGTTCGCCTTCACCCGTTTGAATTCATAGGGGTGCATGAGAAACACAAATTTCGTGCGCGTCGGCATCGGCGTGATCGAGCCACACCAGCAATGGCGCAACGGCCAATAACAACGGTAACACATTTCTCGACTCATGGATCGCGAAAGATTGTCGGCCGCGCCGGCCATGACCAGAGGGAATATTCGGCGTGAGAGCGGCCCGTGAGTACCGGTCCGAAACGGGTGTCCTCCACTCCGAGCAATCATGAAATCCCTTCTCGCCATGCGTGCGTTGCTGAGTGGTCGCTCCCTCGCAATCGCGGCTGCGGAGACCGACGAAGAGACCGCGACCGGCGTCACGGTGGTGCCGCGCGTCTTCGACGCTTTACCCTCAAAAACGGCAACGAACTGCGCGCCGTTGGCCAGCCGAGGTCGCAGCTGGCCTCCGACCGAGCTCGGGCCAACGGATACGCGCTGCGCTAGCGCCCGCCTCACCGGCTATCTCACTTGGCCGCGCAAACCGCGCGTCAACCCACGCCACTGTCAGTCGTGTTCCCCTCAGGGTTTCCCGTCCGGGGAGAGCCCGCAGGCGATCCCGAGGCGCAGATCTTCGCGGATCTGGGTTTCGCCGTCGTGAGGTTGAACCATCGCAGCGACGCAGGCGTCAGCGCAGAGGACGTCACGCCGCTGCGCGGGCAGTGGATCGCGTTTTGGTGGACGACGGATGGGCGACCATCGAGTGGATCGCGGCGCGAAATCCGGACCGCGTGTTTGATTGTCTCGGCTACCCGACGGATGAAAACACCCATCTGCAGGCAACGCAGTTGCGCGCGGAACTGGCGGGCGAGTTGGCGCGACCTCCGACCGCCCCGAGACTGCGGCGGGGACGGTCTGCTACCCGCTTCACTCATCTGAAATGCCGCCCTGCTCCGGGGCACTCGGCCCGTCCACTACAACGTTCGCGGGCTCGTAAAACTCCGCGGCTCACCGCTGATCGGATCAGGAAACGCGATTGATTTGGCCAGCAGTTGCAGGGGCTTAGTGTAGTCGTCGGTGTTTTCCGCGTGGTGGACCGGATAAATCTGATCGTGGCAGATCGGCATACCGAGCGCGGCGCAGTGGGCGCGCAACTGGTGTTTGCGACCTGTGATCGGCGACAGGCCGTAGCGGGCCAAGGCCCCGCGCACTTCGAGCAGCTCGATCCGCGTCTCGGCATTGGGTTCGCCGGCGACCTCCCGCACCTGCATGAATCGCTCAGGATTTTCCTCGAGTCGGCTACGGTAGGTCAAAGGCCAGGCCAACTCGGGCCGCCACGGCGCGATGGCTTCGTAGTATTTCTGGACGGTCTTCTCGAGAAACATGTTTTGATACACACCGCGCGTCGCCGGTTGAATCGTGAAGACCACGAGTCCGGCGGTCTCACGGTCGATGCGGTGGATCGGCGCGAGATTATCGAGGCCGAGCGTCCGTTTCAGACGGACCAAAAGCGTTTCTTGCACGTAGCGACCACTCGGGATGACGGGGAGAAAGTGGGGCTTGTCGGCAACGACCAGATAATCGTCTTGGAACACCACCACTTCGTCGAACGGGATGCGCGGCTCGGCTGGCAGCGCGCGGTAATAGTAAACGCGTAAATGGGGTTGATAGGCGCGCTCCGCACTCACCGTCACGCCCTGCTCATCGCGCACCTCGCCGGCTTGGATCCGCGCCGCCCAGGTCTCGGCCGAGATACCGGGAAAACGCTGAACAAGAAAATCGCGAATCGTCGGCCACAGCCCCGTCGGCAGAACGACGCAGCTCGGGCTGACACCCTCGCGCGTAGGCAGCGGCGCCGCTTTTATCGGAGGCGTGCTGGTCGACGAATTTTTCAATCTCCGTGAGGCCGAAGCTCAACGGCCGTCGCCGTATTTAACGCCGCAGCCATAGGGCTGGGTCGTCGCTTTTTCCACCGCCTGGCCCGCTTTCAAGGCCGCCAGAGCCGCCTTCACGTAATTGTGCGAAGCGGGGGTGTTCGCTTGGGTGGCCTGCGATTGATCGTCGATCGCTCCCTGGTATGCGAGGGTGCCGTCGCGGCCGATGACGAAACAGTGCGGGGTAGTCTGCGCGCCGAATAGTCGGCCCAATTTACCGCTCTGGTCACGAATGTAGGCCGTGGCGACCACGCCCTGCTTCTTCTGCCACTCCACGGATTTTTCCGGATCGAGATCGCCCATCGCCGTGGAATTCACCTGCAGCCAAACAGCTCCGTCGGCGGCCGCCACCGTCTGCGTACTTTGCATATTTCCGCTCCGGTAATGCCGCACCACGTACGGACACGCCGGATTGAGCCATTCCAGCACCACCACCTTGCCTCGAAAGTCGGAGAGTTTCTGCGTCTTTCCCGCGAGGTCGGTGAAAGTAAAATCCGGCGCGGGCTTCCCTGATTCAACGCCGGCACTCAGCAACGTGGCAGTGCCAACAACCAGCAGGGCGACTGCCCACAGCAAACGTTTGATCGGTGACTTCATGTTGCCGAGAAAGCACGTCGGCTAGACACGCGCAGGCGAGCACAATCTAAGTGAAATCAACCCTAGCTGCCAGCTTAGGTCCGGTGGCGGCAATCGCTCCCTCGCCGATGCCTTTCTCCACGGGTGCCTCCGCGAGACGCCGCGCCACCGCGGGCAGGACCGTGCCAGCCACCTCGGTTTTCACGCACCATGCCACGACCGTCGCCACCATCCGTGGTGTGAAGCTCGGTTCCCAGACGTGGTCGCAGCCGTCAAGCTCCACAAGTTCCGTCGGCCCACGAGCCCGGGCCAACGCATCGCGCGAATCCTGCAACGGCACGAGCGTATCAGCATTGCCGTGCACGAGCAGCCACGGCACTGCAATTTCCGCAGCCTGCCCGACGACCGAACCGATACGGCGAAGATCGTCCATGTACGCGGGCGAGAGCACGCAGCCGGGTTTACCCCACATGAGATCGCGGCCCGGCGTGAGTGCGCCAAAGTGATGCTCCGCAAAAGCCCGCGTGTTCACCATCCCGGCCAGCGAGATGAGCCGGCGAATCCGGCGGTCCGGACTCGCGCGCAACACGCCGACCGCACCACCCATGCTGTGCCCAACGTAGGTGACCGCGAAGCCCGCGCACGCATCCAGCACCGCGCCGAGGTCGGCAACCTCCTTCGAAATCGTGCAATCCGCGAAGCGCCCCTCGGAGCCCGCGTTGCCGGACCACGAAACCCGCAGCGCCGGAATTCCCGCGCCCGCGAGCCCCTCGGCCAGCGCGACGAGAAACGGCCGATCCTTGTGCCCCGTCACGCCGTGTCCGATGACGACGAGCTCCGTGGCACCCGGTGACCCCGGATGAAACGTAAAATCGAGGCGCTCGCCTTGGACATTTTTGATTTGGTTAACCATGCGAACCTCACCGCAACGAACGCGGCGCGAATTTCAATCCTGGTTTCGCACCCGCCTCGCCGTGACCGAACACGGCCGCATTCACATTCAGCGCGGCCTCGCCTCCCGGCCCATTCTGCTCCTACGCTCCGGCTTCATGATTCGGATACGAAACCAACGCCACCTCCTGCTGGCTCTGTGCGTGAGTGGGGTGCTGATGGCCCGGGCCGCTGAGATCGTCACGCAGCCGTTCGCTGGTATTACGCTCATCGCCCGATCCGAAGCGTCCCCGCGAAACGTTCACCTCCATGTCGTGCTGGTGGACCTCACGACCCCGGGCCTTTCCTTCAAACTCACGCCACCCAGCGGCAGCCGCGATACGGTGAGGCAGACCACGTTGGATTTCTTGACGCAGGAAAAAGCGCAGATCGCTCTCAACGTTCATTTCTTCGTGCCCTTCCCGTCCGACGAAGTGGAGGCCAATGTGGTCGGCTTCGCCGCCTCGCAGGGTAAAGTCTACTCGCCGTTCGAAGCACAACCGGTCGGGTCCGCGTATAGTGATCAGAGCTACGCGATCATGGCCTATGCTCCCGCCATCAATATCGATGCAGCCAACCGCGTCACCCTCGTGCGCCGCGATCCGCAGTATCCGGATAACCGCCACTGCCTACCGCAGATCGTTCCGTGGAACGTGCTTTCCGGCAGCGCGCAAATTGTCACCGATGGCGTGAAGACCATCCCGCACTACTCCCACCTGCCTGACGGCCTGAAAGCCTCGAAGACCTATTCTGAAAACCACTCGTGGTATGACCTCCCGCGCGCCCGCACCGCCGTCGGCATCACGGCCGATCAGAAAACGTTGGTCTTGCTGGCGGTCGAACAGGCCGGCGGTTCCGCCGGGATGACCGTGGGGGAAGCGGCGGATTTATTGATCAAGGACTACCGCACGGCCCAGGCCTTGAACCTCGACGGAGGCGGATCCACCACGCTGGTACTCCAAGATCCCCATACGCGGACTGGGCGCATCGTCACGACCGCGTCCGGCCCTTCACGGGGTCGCGCCGTCGGCAGCAATCTGGCGATTTTTGTTCCGGCGTTGCGGACCGCTGGAATGTCGCCTTCGCCTTGAAGGCAAGGGCATCACCCGCGGCCGTCCGACTGGTCTCGCCAAACGATTTCATCCTCCATCCGCGCTCGGATTACGCCGTCTCGTTCCTCTCAGAACATGTCGAAACCACTTGTCACGTAATACGTGACAACACCTCTGGAAACGACGGGGTTTCCCGCCGTCCCGCTTACCGACGCCTCCCGTGTAGTCGATCAAGCTGATTTTTCGGGCCGTGCAGAATAATCCCTGACAGGCCGGGCTGGACGAAGCGGACCCTGCATCCCACCGTGGTGATCCGCAGGTCAAAAAACGATCGCGGCACACTGTACTCAAAATTTTTTAGCGTGAATAAATCAGCCATCCGCGACGCCATTCTCGAGCACCTCCGGGCCACCCTTGCACTCCAAGCCGGCGCCGCCCAATTGGCCCGCGACGAGGCGATCAGCGAGGAGAGCCGGGCCGAAAGCAAATACGACACTCACGGCCAAGAGGCCGCCTACCTAGCCGAAGGACAGGCCAAGCTGGCCGGAGAAATTGAAACAAGCCTCGCGCTCTACGATGGCCTGCCCCTCCCCGCTTTCGCACCGGACAGCGTCATTGCCCTCGGCGCCGTAATCGAACTCGGCCCGCGCAGTCGGAGTTCCTGGTATTTCCTCGGCCCGCGGGCCGGCGGAATTGAACTCCGCGTCGCCGGCCGCGACCTGCTCGTGCTCACCCCGCAATCGCCGCTCGGCCGTCAATTTCTCGGCAAACGCGTCGGCGAGACGGTCCAAATGCCCGGCCACAGCGGCACCGCGAGCGGGCAAACCATTCTTTCCTTGGCTTGATCCGCCCAGCCCGCGATCGCCTGCCACGCCACTCATTGACAATCGGGTAGCTCGAAGCCGTCACCCGAGGCCAACGCAACGCACCTGTTTCGCCCACGACACACTCCACCGTCCGCGTTCACCGCCTGAGGGGTTGCGCCGACGCGATCCATCCCCTTCCTCGGCGCGATGCGTTTTCTTTTTCTTCTCTGCGTGACCGCGAGCGCGACCTTGGCGAGCGTGCCGCCCGATTTGGCGAGCGCGCTCAAGACCTTTCGCACCGACGCACCCCGTGGCTGGTCGTTTACCCAAACGACGCACGCGCAGGGTCAAAGCCGCGTGGAGCACTTCGACGCCGCCCGGCCTGAATTCGACCGTTGGACGTTGCTGAAGCAAGACGGCCGCGCTCCGAGCAACGAAGAACAAAACGACTACAAACAAAAACTCACCCGTCGCTCCAGCAACCGCACCGCACCCTTGCTCACCGAGCAACTGGATCTCTCCCATCCCGAGACCGTCTCGGAAACGCCCGCGCGCGCCACCTACCGCTGTCGCCTGAAGCCTGGCGAAGCTGGCGACAAAACGGCCGCGTTTCTCCGCGTGACTCTCGTGGTGGATAAACCGACCCAATGCATCGAGTCGCTCGAGATCGCGAGCATCGGCGAATTCAGCCCGACGTTTGGCGTGAAAATCGTCGAGATGAAAACGGTCATGACCTACAGCCTTCCGTCGGCGAGCACTCCGAGCCTGCCGCTCACGGTTGCAACCCACCTCCGCGGGCGCGCTTTCCTCGTAAAATCACTCGATGCCGAGATGACAGTCGTTTTTGAGGACTACGCGAAGGCGGGGAAAAAATAACTCCGGCGAGAAACCAGTCCAACGCTACGCCATCCATTTAAAGACCGCCGTCGTGTGGGCCGGGAGCGTCACGTTGAACGACTGACCGAAGCCGTCGTGCGCCACGTCCTCGGTGTTGCGCCCGCCGTCGTTACCGAGGCCGCTACCGCCATAGTATTCGCTGTTAGTGTTCAAGACCTCGCACCAAAAACCATGGCGCGGAACTCCGATGCGGTAGTTGCGCGTCGCGCCCCCGAAGTGACCGACGACGGCGAAGAGCGTGCACTCCGCCGCATCCGAGCGAAGATAGGCGATCACGTTGGCGTCCGAGTCGTGACACGAAAGCCAACGGAAACCGTGCGGATTGAAATCATTGGCGCCGAGCACGGGCTCACTCGTGTAGAGCTTGTTCAAGTCGCGAACCAACAGTCGCACCCCTTCGTGGTCGGGATAGTGGCAGAGATGCCAGTCGAGGCTGCGGTCGTGGGCCCACTCGCGCGATTGCGCGAACTCATTGCCCATAAAAAGCAGCTTCTTGCCGGGCCAAGCCCACATGTGCGCGTAGAGCGAGCGAAGGTGCGCGGCTTTTTCCGCGATGTTCCAAGCGCCCATTTTAAAGAGCATCGAGGATTTTCCGTGCACCACTTCGTCGTGGGAAAATACCGTCACAAATTTTTCGGTATACTGATACAACATACCAAACGTCAGGCCGCTGTGGTGATGGCGACGAACGACACCCTCCTTCGCGAAATAGCGAAGCGTGTCGTTCATCCAGCCCATGTTCCACTTGAGATCGAAGCCCAGCCCGCCCTCGGTGGAGGGCGTGCTCACCCCGGGAAACGAAGTACTCTCCTCTGCGATCATCAACACGCCGGGGTGATACCGATGCACGAGATCGTTTACCCGCCGGAGAAAATCGATCGCTTCGAGATTTTCGCGGCCGCCAAACGTGTTCGGCACCCACTCGCCTTCCTTGCGCGAGTAATCGAGGTACAGCATCGAAGCCACGGCATCGACGCGCAGGCCGTCGAGGTGATAGCGCTCGAGCCACGCGAGCGCATTAGCGATCAGGAAACAGCGGACTTCATTGCGGCCGTAGTTAAAAATCAGCGTGCCCCAATCCATGTGGGCACCTTGGCGGGGATCCGCGTGTTCGTAGAGATGCGTGCCGTCAAATTCCGCGAGGGCAAAACTGTCGCGGGGAAAATGGGCGGGCACCCAGTCGAGAATCACCCCAAGCCCGCGGCTGTGCAGGTGGTCGACAAACCACGCGAAATCCTCGGGCGTCCCAAAGCGGTGGGTGGGCGCGTAAAAGCCCGTGACCTGATAACCCCACGAGCCATCGAACGGATGTTCCGCCAACGGCATCACCTCAATATGCGTGAAGCCCATGTCGAGGGCGTAGTCGGCGAGTTGCACCGCCAACTCCCGATACGTCAGGGGGCGGTCAGCATCCTCGGGTTTACGTTTCCACGAGCCGAGGTGAACTTCGTAAACCGACATCGGCCGGTCGAGCTGACCGGCCTGCGCGCGACGCTGATCCATCCACGCGCCATCGCTCCACTGAAATTTCGCGGTATTGCAGACGATCGCGGCGTTGTTCGGTGGCGGCTCAAAGCAAGTGCCATAGGGATCCGTCTTAATCAAAAGACCGCCGCGCTGGTCGCGGATTTCAAATTTGTAGAGCTCGCCCTCGCCGAGGCCCGGCAGAAACAACTCCCACACCCCCGACGCGCCGAGCGCGCGCATCGGATGAAAGCGACCATCCCAGCGATTGAAACTGCCGACGACCGAAACCCTCGACGCCGACGGTGCCCACACGGCAAACGAAACTCCGGGCACGCCACCAAGGGTGCGCAGGTGAGAACCGAGTTTGTCGTAGATCCGATGTTCATTACCCTCATTGAACAGGAACAGATCCTGATCCCCGAGCGTCGGCAGAAAGCAGTAGGGATCGAAGAACTGCCAGATTTCGCCGTTCGCGTAAGTAGCCCGTAATTGGTAGCGGAAGACCGTCGGTCGCTTGGCGATGAAGACCTCGAAAACGCCTTCCGCAGCCACCGACTTCATCGGGTGCGCCTGCGGCGGCTGGGCGTCGAGCTCCACCACTTCACAGGCCGCGACGCCGCTCAAAAACGCCCGCACCACGACACCTTGGCTCCGGTTCCGCGTCAGGGGATGCATGCCGAGCACAGAGTGGGGCGTGGCATGTTTCGCTTGGAGCAGGGCGGAGAGGTCGGCTTTGGAAATAATCACGCGGTCGAAAGTGTTGAGCCAGTGGGCCGAGCTTAACGTGTGACGCGAGTACGGTGTGGTCTAGCCCGTATTTCGAGCCGCCAGAAATATCCCGCACGGCAACTCCCCGACCACGCGCCGCGCCGCCGCGGAAGCTTGCTTGCCCCAGAAGCGCCACCTTTGCTGCGCGCGTGATTCGCCGACTCGTACTTTTCGTCCTCATCGCTCTCGCCGCGCCCTGGCTTCAGGCGCAGCAGGAACTCATCCTGACCGCGGAAATATCCGAGTTCGACGGCAAGACCAAAGAGAACGTCTTGCGGGGAAACGCCCGCGCTACCGACGGGATTACGCTCATCACCGCCGACGAGATCCGCCACAACTCCGAGACGGCGACCATCACCGCGATCGGTCACGCCGTCTTCACCCGTCTCGAAATCCGCCTGCTCGCCGATAAAATCGTCATC